>CAZJBU010000009.1:0-11971 GCA_964544525.1 uncultured archaeon | reverse complement strand
GTCTTTTAAACTGTTTTCATCTTCTTCTAAGGAGATATACAAGCATTTTTCTCCTTTTTTTACTCCTTCCCAAAGAAACTGAAGAGCAAAAGTTGTCTTTCCTGAGCCGGTAGTACCAGAAACCAAAATAGTACTACCTTCTATGAATCCACCTTCAATTAATTTATCCAGACCAGGAATTCCTGAAGGCACTCTTTTTAATTGCATAATCTGAATTTCTTGATATTTTTGTAATTTAAAATATCTAAAATTCGACAAATAGCGTATTTTTTATATAGGCAGGGCAGATATAAAATATAAAGTTTTCTAATTTTTTAACTTAATGATAGAGCTGGAGTATTGTCTAATAGAAAAAGATGCTAAAGAAATGATGATAAATTCAATAGAAGAAGGAAGAGAAAGAGCAGGTATTTTAAAGTATGGAAAAATAGTTGATCTCTCAGAAAAGATAGATAAATTGCTTCCTAACTCTAGAAAATTATTTAGCATAAGTCATCCAGAATCTATTTATCCAGAAATTTTTGATAGTGATGGATATATTCATACACATTTACATCCCGAAGACAAATATGCTTCTAATAATGATTTTAAGTTTTTCAGTAGATTTCCAAGGCATAGAGATTATGTTTTTGTAGTTATTTCTCCTGAACGGCTGGTTATCTACAATAGAGACTATGAAATTTTAGAAGAAAAGAAAATAGATATGCAATTGAATGAGAGACAGAAAAGGAAGTTAAGATGTTGGAAAGCCTGGATAGAAATGCAAATGGAATATGGCTTAATGGAAGCTATTTTACTGAGGGAAAAATATAGCGAAGAAGAGTTTAGGGAATTAGTATTAGAGAATCCTTTTAGTGAGGAAGTAAGCAAACTTATAGAAAAAATAGAGTGGGAATGCATAGACTATTTTGATTGAATTTTTAGTATCTAACTACAGTACCTATGTTTTCTCCTAATAGCGACTTTTTTACATTACCTTCTTCCAAACCAGAGACAATTTCTACTTCTTTGCAATATTTAGCAATTTCCAATGCAAGTTTTACTTTTGAAAGCATGCCACCTGTAACGTCATATCCATTACTTTCCCCTAAGGAAGATTCAATTTCTTTGATAATGTCTCTATTAATCTCTTTTATAGGTATTGCATCTTCGAATTTGGAAGGATCTTTATTATAAACTATATGTCTTCCAACCAAAATAACTTTCTCTGGTTTTAGTTTTTCGGCTAAGTATCTAAATATTTCTTCTGTTGATATTATACAGCAACCTTTTTTAGTGTCTAAGCACACATCTCCGTATACAATAGGTATAATATCATTCTCTAGCAACATTTCTATATTTTTAATATCCCATCTTACTATTTTGCCATCTTCTGCTAATGCTCCAGCAGATGGTTGAATAGAGATAACATTCAATCCTTCATTTAGAAATGTTCCTACAACGATTCTATTTAATTTAGAGGCATCGTTCTGCACAACGCAAAATCCATATTTACTATCTTCATTTATAAAACCTTTGTGTGTTTTGTACTTTTTTGCAGATACATGAGGAAAACTACCTCCACCATGACCTACTATAATCTTTATATCTTTTTTTTCTTTCAAAGCCTTTTTTATCTCTTTGGCGATCCTTTCTATAATATCTATCTTTGCAGTATATGGTTTGGTTTTATCTGTTATGAGAGAACCTCCTAATTTCAAAAAGACAAGCATAAAAAATACAAAAAATTAAAAAATTAAAAATTATCTTCTCTTTTTTTGAGTTTGAGTTTTCTTTTCTAATTTTCCAATATATTTGCTAGCCTCCTTTGCTACTATATCTTTCATTCCAAGACCTATTGCTAAAGCAAATCCTAATCCAACGCTACCTATTATTATTAACAAGATGTTATTTACCAAGCTAGGATTTATTCCTAAGAAAGGTAATGCTAATGCTATTGCTACATATACTGTAAAGAAGTTTACTACTCTTCCAATCAAATCACTGTATATTCCTTCACTTGCCTTTATTTGCTCTTCAAAGAAATTACCTAATATGTAACCTACTATGATTATTATTGCTGCTCCGACCGCCTTAGGAATGAAATAGATTATCTCATTTACAAAGTTTGCTAATGCCACTATACCTAAAAATTGCACCGCTGACTGGATAAACACTAGATATATAATCCATTCTCCCGCTAATTTTAGTAACTCACTTATCCTGAATCCCTTACTTCTTATGTATCTGTCTACATTTGCTTTATCGCATAGCCCTTTTATTACTACACCTATTACTTTTCCTACTATGTAACCTATTACTAGTAATGCTACTGCTCCTACTAGATTTGGTATGAAATTCACTATTTCCATTGCGAGGTTATTCAACACAGCAGCTAAGTCTTGCATAATTATATAATTTTGGCTTTATATATAAAATTTACTTTAGGGAAATTTTCAAAGAATCACATATCTCTGCTGTTTCTTGAGGTAAGCATGTTTTTGATATAATCGCACCTGCAGAATTCACAATTGCTTTTATTTTAGGATAATCTTGCAAATAGAGAGAATCCCTTACCTCTACATTTAAAGTATCTTCTATTTTTTCTCTCTCTTCTTTAGGAACATTCAACATTAAACAACCTTTGTTATTACAAATACCATATACGCCAGGTAAAGGTAACGAAGATACTTCTACTGGAATTTCTAGTTCCTTCTCTAAATATTCTCTTTTATCCTTTAAGTATTTGGATATTACGCATCCATAGTCATTCATGAGGATTAAGTTACCCAATGCGCTGAAACTCTCTTTCAATATAACCACTTTTATATCATTATTCTCTAACTTTTTGATCTCTTTTTCCTCAACAAGATCTGGTAATAATATTGTTTTGTTATTTAAGGCACAAAATAATCCTATAAGGAAAGAATTTGCTAAAGTAGTCCTTATTATCTTTCTTACTTTTAGAACATCTAATATTTTTTTTCCTTGATCTGAATAGACAAAGTTAGGCAAAATACATACTTTGTCGTTGGCTACTCCTAATAAGCCTATATAGGTATAACCTTCGAACTTTGTCTGATAAATCATAAAGTTAGTTCTCAAAAAATTCTAAAAAGGAGATTATATGACTATTACTTCGACCATATATCCTAATTCTTCTAAAAGATCAGATAGTTTTCTTTCTTCTTTGGTGTTATTATCAGTTACTATCAATATTTTCTCATTTCCATTTAAGCAATTCATTAGATAGTCTATCTTCTGTCCTTTCTTTATAACTTCTCCCATGAAAATATCATTTTCTACTTTAAGCTCAGTTGTTTTATATACTTTTGAATTTAATTCTTCATGTCCTTTTTCTTTTAAGATAAAATCTGCAAGTGGATTATTGGTTACTATTATGAAGTTACCTCCATTTTCATAAAATCCTGTCAATAGTTCCCATCCTTCTTTTATATACTGAGTATGCTCTGCTATTTTCTTTGTAACAACATCTACTCTTTTACCTTTTAGGAAAGGGGCAATATATTTTATAAATTTTATTGGCTCTTTTTTTATATTTTTCTGGTCAGAGAATCCATCTAGAGGAATTCCTAACTCCTTGCAAACCCTTCTATAATCTATTGAGAGCAAAACATCATCAAAATCAAAAACTCCAAAATAATACTTATTGGGCATTATTTTACCATCTTTTTTATCTATATATAAATCTACAAATTATATTTCGACGATTTACTAATTTTATGATTCATCAAGATCTATAATCAAAAATATTTCTTGACTTTTGAGCTAAAAAATGCAGTTATTATTAATATTTTTCCAAGAAACGGTTTATATACTACAATCAAAACTTTATTGTTTATTTTCTTTATTGCTTTTATTGTATGATTGTAAACAGTTCTATCTGGATTTTTTATGCAATTTTCTATGTTTTCTTTGTTTATCTCTCTCTTTTATTCTCAATATTGCATGAAGAGTATAAATAATTTCCATAATTTTTCTCTTTTATTATGTCTTTAAACAAACAATAGATTCTATGCCTTTTGTGATTAATTCATTTATATTAATTTTTTTCTTAGAGAAATTTAATATTTCAACTCCTATAATATTGCCATTTTTACCTATATCTGCTATTATACCTTCTCCTATTTCTATGCTATTTTCTATATCCTCCTATTTTAATTTTATATATAGCGCATCTGCAACTTTATCGTAGTTCAATCTAAGTTCCATAAAATAAATAATCAAAAAATAAAAAGGTACGGGCCCGGCAGGATTTTCCAAGTTTTATTGGCACAGAAGAATCGTAAGAATGTACAAGTATCTATGTATGTGCGGAAGAATATTCTCTGCTTTGGTGAGGAAGGGGTAGTACCTTTTTTCAGGGTGCAGGGAAGGATTTTCGTTTGGGGTTTGGAAAGAGGCGGAGCCCCTTCCTTTGAACCTGCGACCACCTGGTTTCTTCTACATAGATTACAGAAACTTTTTGGGGTTTGGAAAGGGGGCTTGCCCCCTTCCTCCGAAGCCAGGCGCTCTATCCTGGCTGAGCTACGGGCCCAATAATTTTATTTACGATCTGAAATAATAAATGACAATTCTATTTCCGTGCCTACTACTGGAAAATCGATTCCGAAATTTTTAAGAACTTTTGGATGGATCTCTCCAACTAATCCTCTTTTTTTTCCATTGACCATGATTTCCGCCACTCTTCCTTCTATAAAACTTTTGTGACTAGCCCTTTTAAATTCTATTTCTGCACCTAAAATCTTGAAAAGAGTTACTATAACACCTGCGATATCTTCGTAACCAACTTTTGAGTTTAATATTGCAGCGCTAAGATGAATTTCTTCTCTTGCTTTGTTCTCTACCTTTTCATCAAAGAAAAGAACTTCTCCTATCTCAAAGATTTTTATTGGAAATTGGTGATGTTGATTTTTTGATAAGAATTTAAGTAATTCAGGTAATAACCATATTCTAGCCACATTTACAGTGCTTTCTCTAGCACCTTCTATTTTGAGAATATTATTTTCTTTTTCAATATTCATTTTTTCTATTTGGTCTTCTACACTAGAGAGTACCATATTATAAAGTTCTTGAAATCCATATCCAAGCATGAGTTCTCTAATTTTGTCAATTTTAAATGATTTATCTAATTTTTTACCTATTGTAGAAATCATAGGAAATTCAGGGGATAAATTGTCTATTCCATAAGCTTTTCCTAAATCTTCGATGATATCTACTTGGCTAAATACATCTACTCTATACCAAGGAACAATTACTTTTAAGGAATCTTTGTCTGAATTTTGACTAACTTCATATTCTATTCTTTTTAGTAACTTTATAGCATCCTCTTTGCCTATATTTATCCCTAATAATTTATTTGCATAGCCTAATTGCAAAGAAAGAACTTTTTCTTCTGTATGAGGGGTTATCAATTCTCTGTCTGGATATTTTACTTTTACTGAGCATACATCTCCTATTTCGGCAATATTAGATACCAAAATGTTCATTACTTTGTTTAAAAAGTTTAGGTCATGCCCACTACATTCTATAAAAATTTCTTTTGTATCTAAAGTTACTTTTCCAGTATCTCTTGAGTTGATTATTGGAGGCATTGATAGGATTCTTCCATCAGCATCTATAAAGATTGGATATTTCTCTTTTCCTTTTAATAGATGTCCATATTCCATTCCTTTAGGATGTTTTTCTAAAATTTCTCTGCCTGAAAGTTCTTCTTCAAAGTCTAATGGCACAAATTTTATGTCCTCTGGCTTCTTTGCTATAAATCGAATAGGTCCTTTAATTACTTCTAAGGGATATATTCCTATAGCTGCTTTTTTTCTTTTTCTGGCATAGGAAAGATGGATTTTTTCTTGAAGAGAGATTAATGATTTTAAAGTATCTTCTGTCAATCTTAAATTTTTAACTACTGCACATACAGTATATGGTCTTACTTCTTTAACGCTTTTATCTACTATTACTTCAAGACCACTATCTTCAAATTTATACTCTTTTTTCTTGCCATTTAGGTAGCATCTAAGTAGTCTTGCTATCCCAAAAACAGAGAATAGGTCTGGCCTATCTGGTGTTATGTCTATCTTCCATACATCTCCCTCTTTGTCTTCAACTTCATATCCTAAGTTCCATAAGATATTTTCAATCTCTTGCTCTGAGATTTTTTCTTGTATTAATTCTTTAAGTACTGAAATATTGCACTCTATTGATACCATTATTTAACTTGATACAAATTTTTAATATTTAAGAGAAAAAGATTATGGATATAAAACAAAGGAAAAACGAACATATTGAAATATGTTTAAAGCAAAATGTTGAGTATAGTTACAATTTTTGGAATGATGTTGTGCTTGAGCATTATGCATTGCCCGAATTTGACAAGGAAGAAGTTTCCACCAGAACTTCTCTTTTAGGGAAAGAATTGAGCGCACCTTTTTTGATAGGGGCTATGAGTGGAGGCACAGAGTTAGCAGAGCATTTAAATTCTACATTAGCAAAAGTTGCATCTGAATTGAAAATAGGATTATGCGTAGGATCTCAAAGACCTATACTGAAATTAAGAAATGATGAAAATGTGCTTAGGAGTTATGAAGTTATTAAGGAGTATGATATTCCTATAGTAATAGGTAATATTGGCGCTCCTCAAATACCTAAATTAGCAGATAAAGATTTGGATATTTTATTTGAGAGTATAGGCGCTGACTTTTTAGCTATACATCTAAATTTTCCTCAGGAGATGATTCAGCCGGAAGGTGATTCTAATGCCAGAGGTATCTTAGAAAAGATAAGAGAAATTTCTAGCTCATATCCAATTATAGTTAAAGAGGTGGGTTTTGGAATTTCAAGGGAAGTTGCTTCAAAATTAAAGGATGCTGGAGTGAAAGCTATAGATGTAGCAGGTACTTCTGGAACTAATTGGATAGCAGTAGAATATTTTAGAGCCAAAAATAGAAATCTTATATCCAAAGAAAAACTTGCCAAAACATTTTGGGATTGGGGAATTCCAGCACCTTTGTGTATATTAGAATGTAAGGATTTAGGAATGCCTTTGATTGCTTCCTCCGGAATAAGGAATGGGTTAGATATAGCAAAGGCTTTGGTTTTGGGAGCTTCCTGCGTCTCAATGGCAAGACCTTTGCTTAAAAACGCTTTGGAAGGAGAAGAAAGACTAAAAGAGCAAATTTCATCAATTTTGGAGGAGCTAAAAGTAGCAATGTTTCTGACAAATTGCAAAGAGATTAAAGATTTAAGGAAAGTAAAATATTGGATTGTTGGGAAATTAAGGGAATTTTGCTTATAAATACTGAAAAATCAAGGTAAACTATTTATAAACCTTTTTTCTTATATCGATATTCTCTATTTTAATTTAATAGTTCTGCTTTTGAATTCTACCACGTATATAATTCTTACTTTGCCGATTCTTATTCTGTACACTTTTTGATTTGGTATATTTAATTTTTTGACATCATATTTTTCAATTGGAAATGGATTTTCTCTTAACTTATGCAAACATTCTATTATCTTCTTTGAGTATGGACGTAATTTTTTAATCTTTTTCTTTATGCTTTTAGATATTATTATTTCAAACATCTTTTAAATTCTTCTAAGGAAATATATCCTCTTTTCTTATTTTTTTAATGATTTCTTTTAATTTTTTCTTTTCTTTTTTAGGAATATCTTCCTCAGGAACAAGTTCAGATAATAATTTAAAGTATTGGATATTTATTTCGTCTATTTTTTTCTGTATATCTTTGACTTTTTTAGTGTTCAGAAGAATAAATACTCTAGAACTTTTATTATCATCTATTTTCTCTAAAGGTATTATCACTCCATCCTTCCATTTACCTTCTATTATCTTCATAATATCTTAATTAGGTTAAATTCATATGAATAGATTATTTTTTCGTCGGCATTGATTTAGCATGGAGCGAAAGAAATACTTCCGCTATTTCCATTATAAAAGCAAAAGGAAGCAGAGGAGAATTGGTGGATTGGATATCAAAAATAAAGACAAATGAAGAAATCTTGTGTTGGGTATTAGAAAGAATAAAAAATGAGCCTGCGGTTATAGCAATAGACGCTCCTCTAATAGTTAAAAACTTAGAAGGTAGAAGAGAGGCTGATGCCTTGGTTACAAAACTTTTCAGAAAATATCATGCAGGTGCACATCCAACAAACATAGAAAGATTAGAAAAAATTTGGCGGTTTAAGAGGAGAAGCCCTAACAAAATTGTTTGAAGAAAAAGGATATCAAAATAATCCTTACTTTAAACCAAAGAGAGAAGTCAAGGCAGTAATAGAGGTCTTTCCACATCCTGCCATTGCTGTTTTCTTCAATTTGAGAAAAACTTTGAAATATAAAGCAAAGAAAGGGAGGGAGCAAGATTTTTTATTAGAAGAATTCAGGAGGTACCAAAAATATATGAAAACATTAGAAGATAAAGAACCTGCATTAAAGCTACCAGAAGATATTTTTGTTGATATTTCAAAGTTGAAAAGAAAGGAGTTGAAAGAATACGAAGATCTCTTAGATTCTATAATTTGCGCCTATATAGGCTTTTACTATTGGTATTGGGGAATGGAAAAGAATGCTGTTTTGGGAAGCTTAGAAAAAGGATATATAGTTACGCCTATTTTTGACTGGATGAAAAAAGTGCTAAGCCAAAAACAACTGAAATTAAAAGAATTCTAAGAAATTTATTAATGCCATTAGTTTTCAGAGGATGGATAAAATTTTCTGCAATAGAATATCCTAAAAGGACTTCTACTGTGCTATACTTACCTTATTGTAATTTTAGGTGTCATTATTGTTATAATAGAGATTTAGTTCTAAACCCAGAGCAATTACAAAGTTATAGTGAGGAGGAAGTTCTGAATTTTCTTGATGAGAGAAAAGGTTGGATCGATGCAGTTGTTATTACAGGAGGAGAATGTACTTTGCATAATGAATTGCCAGAATTTCTAAGAAAGATTAAGGAAAAAGGTTTTTTAGGAGCAATAGAAACTAACGGCACAAATCCAGAGATGCTTAAAAAAATGATTAGTGAAAGGTTGTTGGATTTCGTAAGGATGGATATAAAAGCGCCTTTGGACTTCGAAAGTTACAGAAAAGTTACCCAGATTGATGATAAAAATTTAGTTGAAAAGGTAAAGGAATCGATAAAAATTTTGATGAGCAGTGAGATAGATTATGAATTTGTTACTACTGTTGTTCCTACTTTGCATACAAAGGAAGATATTCTCAAAATAGCGGAGCAAATAAAAGGTGCGAAGAAATATGTTCTAAACCAATTTGTGCCTAAATTTGGTACATTGAATGAGAAATTTGAAAGTGTAAGACCATATCCACGAGAATTTTTTGAGGAGATTAAAGAAGAAATAAAAAATAATTTTGAAGAGATTGAAATTAAGTATAACTAGATTGCTATCAGAGGTTCTGTTAACTTATTGTTGGTGAGATGAAAAAGTAAAAAATCATTGAGTTTTCATCTCAGCTTCATTGAAAACAGACCTTGTCAACTTAGTTTGATGATAAGTAGCCTCTCTTATCAAATCTTCCCAACCATTTCTATATTCCAATCAATCCCACAAGCTTCAGCAGGTGTTTTACCTTTCAAGCTCAAATGAGGTCTTAAGAAGTTATAGTAAACAAACCAGCCATCTAGCCATACTTTGGCTGTTTCCTCACTTTTCAATCCTCTTATCCATGTAACCTTTCAACAACGTTATTAGTCTCTCTTGTTTTTATTCCAGCTTTTCTCACAAATTCAACTATTATCTATTTCTACTATTCTTCACGTTTTGCTAATATTTTTATACCTATATCATATCCAGGAGATTCTCCAAATCGACAAGGAGAAGAAATATCTTGTAAGTTTGTCCCAAATTCTTCGTATAAAACTTTACCATCTTCATCCTTTGTCATTTTTATGTTTTTAAATGGATAGCTCTTTACAATAGGCTCGTCCTCGTCTTTTATACATACATTCGATTTTGTAATTGCGAATAGCATACCATAAACTTCCCTTAGATTAGACATTTCAACAACAGCGTTTTTTAAATTTTCGTGTGTGAAAACATCTCCAAAAAATCTTTTAGCTTCATTATTTTCGGATTCTTTGTATTTCTCTATTATTTCTTTATAATCTAATATTAGTATTAGTTCCTCCCCTCCATGCCCAATACCATTCATCTTTAGGAACATATTATGATTTAGCAAATGTATAGACAGACCTTTCCCCCCTATAATCTACTTGAATTTCTAATTCAACCGTTCTCGGAACATTTACATACGGATCAGGATTGGAGTGACTTGACCACATATTCTCTAGTTCTCCATATATTTCCCAGACTTCATCAAGATATTCAGAAATTTTCCTCTCTGCTTCCAAAACTGGAATTCTTTTGCTAATTTCAATTCTTAAGGTTTCCATTATGAATTTAGTTCGTTTTCCAGAATCTTTAGGAGGAATAAGTTTTTTAGGTTTCATAATTACATAATGGCCAAAAAATCTTATATCTTTTCAGCAGATCTCTCCTTTGCTTGTTTAAACAACTTAATTACCTCTTCTATTGTTCTTTCCCCAGATAAATGAGTAGTAGCCAAATGCTTTTAAAGAAAATATTCTCAATTAATCTTATGAAAAATTGTAAAGTACGCATTTAGAAGGAAAAATTTGCAATTATAAATCAAAGAAAGTTTATCCTAATGCTTTTGCAAATATAATTGACAAACATAAAAATGAAATAACTGTAATAATTGACCAAACTAAATTTAACGAAAATGATGTTGTTAGAATTAAAAAGAATTACAGGTTACTAACATCCGATGCTGTTTTGCCTTTTGATTTAGTAGGATTTATTGCAAAAATTTCTAAGGCTCTAGCAGATGAAGGAATCCTATCTTTGTTATTTCTTCTTTTTCAACCGACCACATTTTAGTAAAGGAAAAATATTTGGAAAAAGCTAAAAAGAAATTTCCGATGACAAACTTCACATATCCCCAGAACGTAGGAGAAATTAGCGCTTCACCTAAAATGATGATTTTATGTCACACCCTTTGCAAGTTTTATAAATTTCCGTTGATTTTAATGTTATGAAGAATAAATACCTAAAAGGGATTAACGCAAATATATTTTTATTAGGTATTGTTAGTTTTCTGAACGATATAAGCAGCGAGATGATAATACCGATTTTACCTATGTTTATTACAGCGTTAGGAGGTAATGGCTTAATTGTTGGATTGATAGGTGGGCTAAGGGATAGTATTTCAAGTATTCTAAAAGTTTTTGCTGGTTATTGGTCGGATAAATCTGGAAAAAGAAAAGTTTTTGTTTTCTCTGGTTATTTAATTTCTGCACTTTTCAAATTACTTTTAGCGTTTTCTAAAATATGGCATCATGTTTTAGTTTTTGCTAGCCTGGAAAGGATTGGTAAGGGATTAAGAACAGCACCGCGCGACGCTATTATCGCTGAATCCTTGCCAAAGGAAAGGGGTAAAGGATTCGGAATTCATAGAGCAATGGATACTTTAGGAGCAATTATTGGCTCTATTACCGTTTTCCTCCTGTTTTGGTTTTTCGGGTTCAATTTTAAGTCAATTATACTCATAGCATCAATTTTGGCTTTTCTTTCCTTAATCCCTTTGCATTTTGTAAAGGAAAAGAAAAGAAAACAGCAAGAAATAAATTTAAAAATCGGTCTGAAAACTCTTCCGAAGTCGCTTAAATTATTCATTTTAATTTCAGGTATTTTTGCTATGGCAAATTTTAGCTATATGTTTTTTATTCTCAAAGCGCAGGAATGCTTCACAGGAAAGCTGTCCGTGGGGGTTCCTATTCTTCTGTACGTTCTGTTTAACATCTTTTATGCGGGATTTGCCGTTCCGTTCGGAAAACTATCCGACAAAATCGGGAGAAGAAAGGTTATCGCTTTCGGTTACCTTCTATTTTCCTTAACCTGCCTCGGATTTGCATTT
>CAZJBU010000008.1:0-12295 GCA_964544525.1 uncultured archaeon | reverse complement strand
AAACAAAGATATTTGATAATAATTGTAATAACCTGACAAACTTTACCTTCTTTGAGGAATGGAACAATACATCGAAAATCTTAAAGTTTAAGGTAACAAAATTTAGTAATTATGAATTGGATATAAAAAAGCCTAGAAATCTAACTCTTAAGATTTCAAATGGGTTGCTGTACAATGACACTTATTACATAAATTCCTCTATGGTTGTTGGTAATTATAGTGCTGAAGATAACCATCTAAAGTATGTTTACTTATCAATAGAAGGAAAAAATATAACGAAAACTTTTGAAAATAATAGAGGAGAATTTACATTCTCAAATCTATCCGAAGGCTATTATAACTTATCTATGCTTGCTATAGATTATGCTCTAAACAACAGAACATTAAAACAAAGCTTTGTGATAGATTTAACCCCTCCAAATATAACATCCTTTTCTTTATCTTCTTATGAAGTTTATGTTGGAGGAGATATAGAAGGTTATTGCTCTGCTACAGATAACTTTGGAAATGTTACAATAGAAATAATTGGTTTAGATACTTCCTCAGAGGGGAGCAAAATTGCTAAATGTATTGCTAAAGATTTGGCTGGGAATATAGCAATAAGAGAATTGACTTATATCGTTAAGAAAAGGCAAAGTGGTGGAGGAAGAAGTATCAGCTTTCTTCAAACTAAAACCAGCAAGCAAGAAGTAAACAAGATAATCAACATTACAAAAGAAATCTTGCTTTCAGAGAAGGTAGATGAAAAATTATTAGAATATCTAGGCATCAATAATAAAAAAAAGAAGATTCTAAATTTGTCAAAGAATATATCTAAATATTCAAAATCAGAAATATATCTAAAAAGTGGTAATAATACCTCTGCGCTTATTGTGAAGTTTGAATATTCAGGTAAAGATACTATAGAAAATATTTCGTTTTATATCAAAGTGCCTAAAGAGTTTGCAAACTCAAGTGAAAATATAATTGTAATTGCTAATGGCTCCTCCTTAATAAAAGTAATAGAAAAAGATCCATCCTACTTAATAGTTTATCCTATGCTAGAACCAAACCAGAGTATAGAAATAGAATTCTTAACTAAAGGTTCGAAAGGCGAGAAAGAAGCAGAGAATATAACTAGTAAATTTTCCTTATCTGTTTTTGCTGAGAAGTTAAAAGAGTCTTGTAAAGAAGGTGATTATCGATGCTCCGATAACATACTGCAAAAATGTATAAATGGAAGCTGGATCGATATAGAAAAATGTGAATATAGGTGCAATATTACAAAGCAAGGTTGTGACTATAATGTCTCAGAAGAATTACCTCTAGAAGAACCAGAAGAAAAAGAAGTATTCAAGGAAAAATATATAATTTTAGCAGCGATCTCTTTTGCTGTTTTATTTGTAATTGTTGTCTATCTATGGCTTAAGAAAAAAGAGATGAGAAAAGCAGGAACAATCGCTTGAGCCGAATTTCGGAATAGGATCTAATTTTTTGGATAAATCCTTAGCTACTTTACACTCAACCTTCTCCATAGAAATAAAAATTTCGTCTATTTTTCCAAAATCAAGCAAATAATCTATATGCCAATGCTTACTTTTTTCTTTTGAGAGATGGCGAAGAATTCTATATTTGAGATTTACATTATTTCCAAAAGCTGAGCCAACATAGAAGTAAAACCCTTTTTTAAAAAACATGCTTTCCCTTCCATAGGTTATTTTCCTTCCATTCCTCAGCCTTATTTTCAAAATATATGTACCCTTTCCCTTAGGTATTTTGCTTTTCCCAACTTTTTCAAATTTGTATTTATTCAAAATCTTGGCTATGCTCTCTAACTTTTCAAAGTAAGGACATATTTGCCTAACCCTTTTAGGACAAATTCCACATCTTGGTTTAACATTGCAAATTTCTCTGCCAAACACAACAAGAAGGTTATTGATCTCTTGCCAATATCTCTTTGGCAACTTTTTCTTTAACTGCTTTTCTGTTTGTTCCGGCGTTTCTGTATCAACATAATCCCAACGATTGGCTATTCTATGCACATGAGTATCAACTGCTAAGCCTTTTTTTCCGAAGCCTAAGGTTAGGACAAGATTTGCAACCTTTCTTCCAACTCCGGGCAATTTTAAAAGTTCTTCCATTTTGGCCGGAATTTTTCCTCCATAATTTTCTATTAGCACCTTTGCAAGTTTTTTCAAGGTTTTTGCCTTTGTTTTGTAAAAGCCAACAGGATATATTAAATCCCTAAGCTCTTCTTCAGCTATTTTTGAAAGGTCTTCAAGGTTTTTAATTCTTCCGAACAGTTTTTCGCAAACTTGTTCTGTTACTTCATCCCTTGTTCTTGTGCTCAATATTCCTGAAACTAGAACATAAAAAGGTTTCTTTAAAGAAGAAGATATTGTCTCTATGGCAGGAAGGCTCTTATTTTCTTTTTCTAATATAGACAGTAATCTCTCGAAAGGATGCATAATCTTAACCTTCTTAAAACTTTATCTGTATTTCTAATTTTATGAAGATTCTTATTGCTGGTGATTTTCATATTCCGGAAAGGGCCAAAAACATACCAGAAAAGCTTAAAGAACTCGCCAAAGAGTCTGAATTAATCTTATGCACAGGTGATTTTACAAGTAAAGAGACTTTTAAAGAATTGAAAAATTTGGCAAATGTTTTTATAGCAGTTAAAGGAAATTGCGACTTTTTGGATCTGCCGAGCTATGCAGAATTTTATCTTTCTGGAAAGAGAGTAGGTTTAATCCACGGAGATATTTTTGGAAGGGGGAATAAAGAAAAGATGCTTAATTTCGCTATGGAAAGAAAGTTAGATGTTTTAATTTCTGGTCATACCCATAAACCAGAGGTTTGGAAAGAGAAAGATATTTTGTTTTTGAATCCCGGCTCAGCCACTTCAGCACTTTCCGGCAATTTGGAATCTTATGGAAAAACAGCAATTCTTGTTAGAATTGAAGGTGAAGAATGGAAGATTGAAAAAATTATATTATAATTATGCGACACTCCTAAAATTTTTTTCATTCATCAACAGCTAAACCAATTTTTATATCTAAATAATCCCTAGCTAAAAGGGAAAATATATCAACATTACTCATTAATACTCTGTCTGTCATTACTTTATAACATTTTCCATTTTCAAAAAGGAGAAGAGGAAATGGATAAAAAAGGTATTCCCAATCTCCTTCTTCCTTTTTGCCTACAGCTCCTATTAATACTCTATCAAAACTTCTAAAGAAGTCAAAAATAAGTTCTTTCATGTTTTCAGGAGTTATAGAACTTCCAAAATAATATCTTATAAGATACTTTTCTACTAAATCATTGCCTATTTTTTTCCATTCTATATCTTTGTCTATAGTTTCTCCTCTATACCTATAGTTTGCCCCTTTATAACAAAATAGCTTTTCATTTCTCGATTTTTTTATCACAGGAAAGAAATACCATTCATGATTTTCCAACCTTAAGAAAAATTCTAAAGAATCTCTATAAGGAACTATAATCTCATCACTTTCTACCTTAAGTTCTTCTGGTAAGGAATCAAAATAGTTCCAGAAACTATTCATCATATCATTTATTGCTCTCAAAGGATTTTCTTCTTCTAATGTTATTCTTATGGTTTCTTTTTCTATCTTTACTTTGTCCATATTCATAATTTTATCCTTTTCTTTTTGTTTTTAACCATTCTAATATCTCAATAGGTATAGGAAAGATTATAGTGCTATTTTTCTCTACAGAAACTTCTTGTAAAGTTTGAAGCATTCTTAATTGCAAAGCTTGTGGAGTTTCTGATATAATGCTTGCGGCCTCTTTCAACTTTTCAGCTGCTTGTAATTCAGCCTCTGCCAAAATAATTCTTGCTCTTCTATCTCTCTCAGCCTCTGCCTGAGATGCCATTGCTCTTTTCATGTTCTCTGGCAATTCAATATCTTTTATCTTTACATCAGTAATTTTTATTCCCCAAGGATCTGTCTCCTTATCGACATAATCTTTTATTTCTTTTCCTAATTCCTCTCTTTTTGCAAGAACTACATCTAAATCGTTTTTTCCTATAATATCTCTTAATGCTGCTTGAGAAAGCTGAGCAACTGCAAACTTATAATTCTCAACTTCTAAAACAGCCTTGTCTGCTTCTGAAACTCTAAAAAAGACTACACCATTTACCCTAACTGGAACATTATCCTTTGTCATTACTTCCTGAGAAGGAATATCAACTGCCAATACTCTTAAATCAACTTTTTGGATCCATTCTATTATTGGAATTATCCATCTTAATCCAGGCTCTAAGATTCCTACAAACTTCCCTAATCTAAACTTTACTCCCCTTTCGTATTGATTAACTATTCTTATTCCTGAAAGTAAAAATACTATTATACCTATTATCAGTAAATATAACAGCATAAGGATAAAATAACAGAAAAAAAATAAATTACTTCTCTTTTCTTAAACAAAGTTGGGCTAAAAAAGCTTCTAATTGGACTAAAGGATTGCTTCCCTCTGTTAGCCTAAATTCATACTCTCCCAAAAGCTGCATAATCTCTGCCTTTTCTTTGTCACTTAAATTTTCAAACTCAAAAATTCTGTTATAAATTTGCTTTATTATTTCATCTGCATCTATACCTTGGTCTAGCATTATAAATAAAAGCTTTTCTCTCGCTTTTGCAAAGTTACCTTGTAAAGCTAATTTAAGCATTTCTTCTACATCTTCTATTTTTGCCTTCCCTGTAACCTCTAAAACGGTTTTTAGTGTTATATGTTTATCTATAGATGCGCATGCTTGCAATATATTAATAGCTTTCCTCAAGTCACCCATAGATTCTTTTGCTATCTCTTCCATAGCTTCCTTATCATACTTTAAGTGTTCTTTTTGGCATATCATATCCAAAAATTTAATAGTATCTTCTTTAGATATAGGTTTAAATCTGAAAACAACACATCTTGACTGAATAGGTTCGATCAATTTAGAAGAATAGTTACATGCTAAAATAAATTTACATATCTCTGAGTACATCTCCATTGTTCTCCTTAAGGCTTGTTGGGCATCTCTGGTTAAAGCGTCTGCTTCATCTAAGTAAATTATCTTAAAAGGTACTTTGCCAATTGGCCTAGTTCTAGCAAAATCTTTTATTTTTATCCTGATAGTATCTATCCCGCGTTCATCCGACGCGTTCAACTCTAAAAAATTACTTCTCCTTTCTTTTCCAAAAAGCTCATTTGCTAAGCATAAGGCAGCCGTTGTTTTTCCAATACCTTGTTTTCCAGCAAATAGTAAGTGAGGCAAATGTTTACTTTTAACAAAACTTTTTAATCTTTTAACCACAGCATCTTGCCCAACAATTTCATCAAGTTTTTGAGGTCTATACTTCTCTGTCCAAATATCAAGCATAATCTATTTAGAATTTTTAAAAATAAAAATACATTCTTATTATGCCATGCGGTAGAAAAAGGAAGAGGGCAAAGATTAAGAAGCATAAACTAAAAAAGAGAAGAAAAAAGATGAGGCACAAGAAGAAATAAATTATATCAAAAAAATTCCTAAGAGCAAAAGAATGAGCAGTATAGACCCAAAAAGAATTACTTTTTTTATGCTATCAAAAAATACTTTGCCTACTAGATATAAGAATGGAAAGAAAATAGCAAACATTAACAATATGCCTTGTAATCCTATGCCCTTTACAGTTTGGAAGAAAACAATGAAGAATTCTATGAGAAATTCTCCCAAGGTTAGAACTATCTTTATACCTTCCGAAATTATAAAGTAAAACATTTTTATAATAATAGAAACTAATGTATCTAGTGCCATAATCTAGAGTAACAAAAATATGATAAATAGGATAAAGAATAGGAAAAAGAATACTATTGCTGCTTGTTTGATTGTGGAAAATACAAATTTCGAGAGAACAAAGAATAGAAGGGTTAATGTAACAACTACAACAAAAATTCCTAATATACCACCAACCCTTAGAATATAGACCAATGAGTTAAACAAAGCAAAAATCAACGAACCTAAAGAGATTAATAGTTTTATTGCACTTGAAATTATAAGATATAAAATGGAGATTATAATTTCTAAGGGAGATTGAACCATAATAATTAATTTTGAGGTATTAAATAATTATGAAAGTGAAAGTCATAAAGAAAAATGGAAAAAAGGAAGATTTTGTAGTTGAAAAGGTTGTGATGAGTTGCTTGAAATCTGGAGCAAATCTAGAAACTGCAAGAAGGATTGCAAAAATTGTTGAAGGAAGGGCATTAGAGAAAGGGGAAATAAGCACCAAAGAGATAGCAAACCTTGTGCTAAGGTACTTAAAACAAGCAAATCCAAATTGGCATAGGAGTTGGGTAATTTATACAAGATACGCAAAAGCTAAAAAGAAAAAGGTTGAAAAAGAGTTAAACAAAAGTTTGAGAGAATATATGAAAAAATAATGGTTTTTTGTTTTTTGTTCTTAATAATTTTAGGAAAGCAATCTCTCAATATCTCTCAAATTTACTAACGGTAAAGAAAAGTGATCTGCTATTCTTGGGCAGGCAGTATTTAGATAACAATCAAAATCAAAACCCATAAGTTTCTCTTCTTTTATTTCGTCCATAACCAAAACTTTAGCTTTTTTTCCTAACTTCTCAATCATCTCCTTAAGTTTAAAGAAGTCTTTATAGTATTGTCCCTTCTTTAGCGAAACCAAGATACCTATTTTTTTGGCTTCTTTGAATTTTTCTATTCTCGCTAGCCTTTTCATCTCCCATCTCCTAGCAATATCGCTTATATCTTCCAAACAGTTCTTTTCTATATCTAAAAAAAATATTTTTTCTGCATTCAAAGCAAGGGCATGAAATCTACCATCCCCTATAAATAGGGCATGCTCTTCCTTTTCTTTAAACTCAAAACAACCTAAAATAGCGCCAAGATTTTTAACCTTTATTCCCTTACTCTCCAAAAAAGTTTGCACATCTTTAAGACAATATTCAAATTGAATATTAGATGCTATCGCAATAACCTTTGCATCTCCAAATTTTTCAAAATTTTTTTCTAAGATAGAAATTATTTCCTTTGGATCTTTTTTTTCCTTTACTTCAAGGTATTCAACAGGAACCTCGCTTTCTAAACCAAAATCTTTATGCCCAAGATGCAAAATTTTTTGGCATCCTAACAACTTTGCTTCTCTATCTCTTAAATCGCAAGCACCATAACAAGGTTCGCAAAAAAGGATTACCTCATTACCTTCATTTTCTAATTCCTCTGCCTTTTCAAGAGCAAATTTTTTAAGACCTTCCGGAAATTGTATTAGAATTTTCATAATTTTCTATAGAATGTTCTTAGTCTCTCTATAATCTTATCTAAATGTAAGTAGCAGATAGCTAAAGGTATTTTTTCAGACTTTGCTATTGCCAAAGCTATATCATCAACTTTCTCTATACCATGAAGAACAACTAAACCTGGCTTTAAGGAAGTTACTTTTATAGCTACTAATGGACTTCTCCCTCTAGATATATTAGTGAAAATTAGTGCTCTATCTGTAGTTTCCCCATAGATTTTTACTAACTCTTGAGGAGTAAAGTTAATTATAGCCCTTTTGCTATCTATAATAGTATATCCATATATATCTTTGTTCTCAAAAGGATATGCAGGTTTTGCTCCAAGAACCTTCATAAATCTTTTGATACTAACCGGCACTCTAAATTCCTTTATATCTACTATGAAAGGCTCTAACTTTGATGAATAGAGGGCTTCGAATTGTTTTAATACTTTGCCTCCCCTCTCAATATCTATACTAACCAAAGATTCAACAAACCTATGAATCATTTTAACTCCTGGAGAAGATCTTCTATTGCTCTCATAATCGCTTATAACAGAGGGAGTAATTCCCATCCTCTTAGCAAGCTCTTTTTGCTGAACATTGAATAACTCTCTCCACTTTTTTAAAGTTTGACCAGGGCTTGAAGACAAAGCAATTTCTCCAGCAATTTTATTTTTTAGTAATTCTAATGTAAGCCTCCGCTCTTCTTCGGAGAGAGAATCCTTATCACTTATTTCTTTAATTTCTTTATTTGTCATCATAAATGAATTAAATTATTAAAAATATATTATGAACGCTGTCTTAGAGATTCTAGTAGGAATCGTATTAGTGATAGCAGGGATAGCATGGTATGGGCTAAATTACTTAGGAATAAATATAGGAGTAAATACATTAGAAGCACTAATAATGGTTGTTGCTGGATCAGTAGGGATAGTGATTATCTTTATAGGATTGCTTTTTTTATTGATTGGCATAAGTGATCTAAAAGAGTGATTTTTAATTTTTTTGTTTTAATTTATTTTTTTAATTTACTTAATTAAATTATTAAAAACAGGGCCCGTGGTGTAGCCTGGCTAGCATCGGGGCTTAGGGTGGTGCGCCCGCTTATCGGGTGATGCCTAGCCTAATGGGTGGCATCAAAAAAAGCCTCAGACCCGAGTTCAAAGCGAAAGGTTCTTCCTAGCACCTTGTAATTATTCATAATTTTTTGAAAATCTCGGCGGGCCCATTTAGAATTCTATTTTAATTTCAAATACTATTTTATGTTCAAAGAAAAGATATACAAGAGATCAAACATTATATTAACTTCACCTCATACCACATACACTTTTAGAGAGGTAAATGGAAAATGGGTACTGCATAAAAAGGAAAAATATGTTGAAGAGATGCTAAAATATCTATCAAAGAAAAATAAATGGAGTTTCCTATGTTATGCTGATCACTTCTGTATAGATCCTAATTTTCATTCTATTTGTTTTAAATCTTCTGAACCTTTTTTTCATCCTTTTAAAGAAAAACTTTTAAGAATAATGGAAAAAATTAATCTTTCTTACCTATTTGACATACATGGCATGAAAGATGAATATGGAATTGATATTTGCATAGGCACAAATATAGATCTCGGTAAAGATTTTTTGAAAAAGATGAAACTTATCTGCAAAGGGAAAAAAATAACAGTTAATTATCCTTTTAGCGGTAGAAAAAGCGAAACAATAGCAAAATTTGCAAATGCATTAGGACTAAAATCCTTCCAAATAGAACTTAGTCTAAAATTTAGAGAAGATAAAAGTAATTGGGATTTGCTTGAAAAAGTGATAAAAGCGTTATCTCTCAGATAAATTATTTTTTCTTTCTTCCTGTTCTTTTTGGTGCTATATGACCTACCTTTGCACCAGGAGGTGCATTTCTTGGAGCAGAAGTTGGAATTCCTGGCCTCGTTGAACCTCCAAATTTATGATCACAAGGATTCATCTTAGATTTGCTAACTATAGGCCAATATCTTCCTCTAGCCCTCATAATATGGTACTTAATTCCTGCCTTAACTATAGGCTTTGCATCTCTTCCAAATCCAGCCACCCTTCCTATTATCGCTCTAGAACTTAAAGGTATTTTCTTAATTTTCCTTGACTTAAGGACTATGTAAGCATACTTCTCATCTTTTGACTTTAAAATTCCAAACGCTCCAGAACTTCTACAGAATTTGCCACCGTCTCCAAATGTTCTTTCTATAAAGCAAATCTCCGACCCTTCAGGTATTTCTTTTAGAGGTAATATATTGCCTATCATAGGCTTGGCACTTTGAGATATCTCTATATCTTGGCCAGTATACATTCCCTCAACAGCTGCAATGTAACAAATTTTTCCGTTCTCTAATTGCAATTTCGCTACTGGAGCAAATTTTCCAGGGCTATGCAAAATATCTACTACCTTAGCCTTAATGTTATTTTCCTGAGGTAGCCTTAAAGGTGCTAGATGTCTAAAGCTGTGTACTCTATATACAGATGTTCCTTTTCCCCTCCTCCTAACAATAGGTCTTTTAGGCATAAAAGAAGAAATAGCATATATTTTTAAATAAGAATATATTATGGAAAAAAAAGAGTTAATTAAAAATTATGCATTTTCAGAAATTCCATTTGATAAAAACAAAAGAGCCTATGAATATAAAGTGATTGAACCTAAATTAACCTCTAAAGATGTTAAGGTTCTGGAAAAGATAAAGGAATTCCTTGAAAACAGTATAGAAAAAAGTCCAGAAGAAATAAAAGGAGAGAAAAATTTGTATAGTTTTATCGAAAGTAAAATAAAGGAATTTATTAAAAAGAATAAAATCTCTTTAGATAGCAGAAGCGAGAATAAGATAAAATATTACGTGTTTAGAGATTTCATAGGACTAGGAAAAATAGAGCCTATAATGCATGATGAACATATAGAAGATATTAATTGTAATGGTGTTGGTATACCTATCTTTGTTAGACATAAAAGGTATGGAAATCTTAGAACAAACATAGTATTTGAAACAGAAGAAGAACTTATTAACTTTATCATAAAACTCGCACAGAGATGTAATAAATTTGTAACATATACTAATCCTTTCTTAGAAGGTACTTTACCATCTGGAGATAGAGTTCAGGCAAACATAGCAAGTGATGTTTCAACAAGAGGACCAACTTTTACCATAAGAAAATTCAATATAATTCCTTATTCGCCAATAGAGTTAATGGAATTTGGAAGTATAGATTCTAAAACACTTGCCTACCTTTGGTATTTGATAGAAAAAGGAAGAAATATCTTGATTATTGGTGGTGCTGCATCTGGAAAAACCACTCTTCTAAATGCTATCGCCCTTTTTATTCCTGAAGAAGCTAAAATAGTATCTATTGAAGATACAAGAGAGATTAAATTATATCATGAAAATTGGACTTCTAATGTTACCAGACCCTCAATAGGTGGATTAAGAATTGGTGAAGTAGATCTATTTACTTTGCTTAAGGAATCATTTAGGCAGAATCCTGACTATATTATAGTTGGAGAAGTAAGAGGAAAAGAGACTTATGTAATGTTTCAAGGAATGGCAGCAGGTCATCCAACATTAAGCACAATGCATGCAGAAGATACAAAGAGTCTTGTTTCAAGGCTAATAACTAAACCTATAGAGCTCTCTCCTTCCTTGGTAGAGCTTTTAGATGTGGTAATAACTCTAATAAAAGTCAAGAAAGATGGAGAAGTTATTAGAAGGGTAAAACAAATTGATGAGATAAAATGGATTGATGAAAAAAATTTGAGTGCAGAAGGGAATGTGGTAGTAAAATGGAATCCTACAAAGGACAATTTTGAACATTTCGAGAGTTGGTTACTAAAAAAAATTGCAGATGAAATAGATGAGAATATAAAGAAAGTTGAAAAAGATATAGATAATAGAGCAAGGTTTTTGGAAAATTTGAAGAAAAAAGGTATAAAAAGTTTAGATGCCGTAGCCAAAGAAATTAAAAGATATAGACTGAAAAATAAGCCATAAAAACTACAAGAATTCTTTCTCTTTCTCTCTATCTACGCCTTTGACCACCATTAGCTCTATATCTTTCTTGTCAATCTTTCCAAATTTGGATTCTCCTTTTAGAATAACTTCATATGCCAAATCTATCGCTTCCTTTTCACTCATTCCTTCTACCCATTTCTGCTCAAGAATTTTTTGAGCTATAACATCACCTCTACCTATAGCCTTTGCTTTCCATTGATTCAAATTTCCAGAAGGATGAATCATGTATAATGCTGGCTCTTCATTTACTCCACCAAGTAAAACACTTGCTCCATAAGGCCTAGCACCAGCAAATTGCGTAAAGAGTTGCATTCTATCTGCTAGCTTTTTTGCTAAGGAAAAAGTGCTTATGTGCTCTCCATAGGTAAGCATATGCACCTGTGCTTGAACTCTAAGGAAATCTATTAAAACCCTTGAATCTCCAACAAAGCCAGATGTTACTGCACCAATATGATCATCTATAGGATTTACTTTTTTACTTTTTG
Organism: uncultured archaeon; assembly: GCA_964544525.1. Taxonomy (GTDB): domain Archaea; phylum Aenigmatarchaeota; class Aenigmatarchaeia; order QMZS01; family QMZS01; genus CAZCGS01. The sequence goes on along the minus strand of CAZJBU010000008.1, from coordinate 494 downwards.
ATGCTACCTCTAAAGGTGAAAGAGGATTTGCAGCTGCGAGAACAACTCCTTTTTTGAATACAATACCTACACAAGTCTTTCCTTTTTTAACTGCTTGGTCAGCATATTCTACCTGATACAATCTTCCCTCCGGAGAAAATACAACTATTGCCCTATCATACCCCATTTGTTCTGGTAAACCCAATTCCACCATAATAAATGTAAAGAAGATTTATAAATAAAAATCTTTGTTTTATCACCTAATTACTCTAACAACAATCTTGCCAAAGGAAGGAGGGGTGGTGTCTATAGTAATAGGAATTGTTGTTTGATTAGTGTTTAGGGCTTTATCATATGCTATAGCTGTTAGGTTGTATTTTCCATCTTGGGTTACTGAAAGGTTTATTATAAAGGTTCCTTTTTGGGTTGTAGAGGTTTGATTTATTATAGAGGTTCCTTGGGTTATTTTGATGATTGTGTAGTTATAGTTTGCATCTAGAGAGGTTAGGTTTATA
>CAZJBU010000007.1:0-14956 GCA_964544525.1 uncultured archaeon | reverse complement strand
CTCCTTTGCTCTTGGTTTAACCTTCACAAAAATTTTCATAAAATTAAATTATGGAAAATATAGAAAAAAGGATTAAAGAATTAGAAGAGGAAATTCAAAAGACACCAAAAAACAAAGCAACAGAGAAACATTTAGCTCTACTAAAAGCAAAACTTGCAAGATTGAAAGAGGAGAAAGAAAATATTAAAGCAAAAAGCAAAAAACATTCCCAGATATCTATTAAGAAACAAGGAAATGCTACTATAGCATTAATAGGTTTCGCAAGTGTAGGAAAAAGTACTTTGCTAAAGAAACTCACAAATGCTGAACCTAAGATTGCAGAATATCCATATTCTACAGCACATCCTCAAATAGGCATGATGGAATATAATCATGCAAAGATTCAGATAATTGATCTTCCTGGCATAATAAAAGAAAGACATTCTATTGAAAAGATAAGGGAGATATTATCTTTTGCAAGGATAGCCGATTTAATTCTGCTTGTTTTTGATCCGTCAAACGCTAGAGATAAGCAAAAAATAGAAAATATTCTGTATGATCTTAATTTTAGATTAAATAAAGCTAAGCCATCCATAACTATTGAGAAAAAACCTTCCGGTGGATTAATTATAAACAAAAATTCCAATTGCAAACTCTCTGATGATCAAATAAAGAGCATATTAAAAGGGTTGGGCTTGCATAATGGAGTAATTACTATAAATTGTGATGCAAGCGAGGAAGATATAATTGATTCTTTTTTTAGGAATAGAGTGTATATACCTGCTATGAAAATTTTGAATAAAATAGATTTACTTCCAAGCGAGAAGGTAAATAAAATAAAAGAATATTTTCCTATATCTGCAGAAAAGGGTATAAATATAGAAGAGTTGAAAAGAAAAATCTGGGAAATGTTGCGTCTAAAGAGAATATACCTAAAACCAAAAGGAAAAGATATTGAAAAAGAGCCTTTGATAGTAAAAGGTAATAAAACTCTAAAGGATATATCTTTAAGAATTTTTGGAAAAGAGGCAAAAAAAGCTTATTTGATTAAAGAAAAAGGTATAAAAAGAGAAGTAAGCTTAGATTACATACCAAAAGACAAAGATATAATTGAATTTAAAACTAAAAAACAAAATTAGGCTATTTCTTTTCTTCAGGAACTACATCTATACAAATTCCTGCTGCTACTGTCATTCCCATATCTCTAATTGCAAACCTTGCTAATTGTGGGAAATCACTCTGTTTTTCTATAACAACAGGTTTAGTTGGTTTTACCTTTATAATTGCTGCGTCTCCTGTCTTTATGTAATCTGGATTCTCTTCTATTACTTGGCCTGTTCTAGGATCTATCTTCTTTAGAATATCTGTTATTGTACAAGCTACTTGCGCTGTATGAATATGGAACACTGGTGTATACCCGCGAGCAATAACAGTAGGGTGATTTAAAACAATAATTTGTGCAGTAAATTCTTTTGCTACTGGTGCAGGATGGTCTGGATGGCAAACCACATCTCCTTTCTTTATATCCTGCTTTCCTACTCCCTTTAAGTTAAATCCTATGTTATCCCCAGCTTTTGCCTCCTGCAAAGGTTGATGATGCATTTCTATAGATCTTACTTCTGTCTCTATTCCGGGAGGTAGTATAAGTACCTTATCTCCTACCCTTAAAACTCCTGTCTCTACTCTTCCTACAGGTACAGTTCCTACTCCAGTAATATTGTAAACATCTTGGATAGGAATTCTCAATGGCTTATCTACTGGCCTCTGAGGTGGTACAAATGTGTCTAAAGCTTCTACTATGGTAGGTCCATTGTACCAAGGCATGTTTTCACTTTTCTTTACTACATTATCGCCATGATATGCTGAAATAGGTATAAAGTGCATTCCTTCTGTTTTATATCCTACTGTTTTCAAAAGTTTTTCTACTTCTTGCTTTACCTCATTAAACCTATTTTGATCCCAATTTACTGTATCCATCTTGTTTATTGCTACTATCATTTGATCTACTCCCATAATCTTTGCCAAATAAGCATGCTCTTTTGTTTGCTCTTGGATACCATCCTTTGCTGAAACAATTAAAATAGCAGCATCTGCTTGACTAGTACCTACAAGCATGTTCTTTATGAAGTCTCTATGGCCAGGTGCATCAATCACTGTAAACATGTACTTGTCTGTCTCAAATTTCTTAAAAGCAATGTCAATTGTTACTCCTCTTTCTCTCTCTTCTTTTAGTTTGTCCATTACAAATGCAAACTCAAATGTTTCTTTTCCTTTTTCCTTTGCTTCCTCTTTTAGCTTTCTTAGTTCTTCTTCTCTTATTGATCCTGTATCATAGAGTAATCTCCCTACTAGTGTAGACTTCCCACAATCTACATGACCTATTGTTACCAGGTTTAAGTGCTCCTTCTCAGCCATACTTTAAGTTATTGAAAAACTTTAAAAAATAATATATATATGCATGTTTATAGCAAAATTGCTTTGGCTTTATTTCCCAAAAAAATTATTCGCTTTTTTGATAAACTGTTAGCTTCTGCAGGATATGAAAAAAGAGGAGATGAAATATTGGGAAAAATTCTGATAGTAAATATAATATCCATCCTAATTGGCATTACAATTCACCTCAATATTATCACATTATTCTCTATAGTGATAGCACCCTATTTATTGCTGTATCTATTTTTATTGCTAAAGATAGATGCAAGAGAAAGAGAAATTGAAAAAAATTTGCCTGACTTTTTGCAATTAGCGAGCGCGAACATAAGGGCTGGAATGACAATAGACCAAGCACTATGGTTTGCAATAAGGGAACAATATGGTATATTAGCAAAGGAAATGAAGCAGGTGGCAAAAGAGAATTTTAGTGGAACTCCACTTACAGAAGCATTTAGTAAGCTAAAGGATAAATATAGATCTAAAATTTTGAAAAGGGCTATGGTGCTCATCATAGAGGGCTTAAATTCTGGAGGAAAAATGGCTGAAATCCTAGAAAGGGTCGCATGGGATATTCAGAAAACATTTACCATGAGAAAGGAAGTTTCCGCTAATGTTAAAATGTATGAAATGTTTATTATGTTCGCGGTAATAATAGGTGCTCCTGCCCTATTTGGACTTTCACACTATTTACTAAAGATGATGACTTCTCTTGGTGCAAATGAACTTGGCGCTGAAGCATCTAGCGTTATGGGTAGAGCAGGAGTATTTACCATAATACCATCAGGCACAGCAATCTCACCAGAGGTTTTTTTCTATTTTGCTATCTCTTGCATTACCATAACAGCTTTATTTGCATCCTTCATTATAGCGATGATATCAAAAGGAAGAGCTAAGGAAGGAATAAAGCTATTTCCTATAATCTTAGCTATTTCCTTATCTTGTTTTATAGCAGTTTCAAAGGCATTAGCTATGATATTATCAGCATATCTTATCTAAACTTAGAATAAAGTTTTTGAAAAAATTCTCGTACCTTGGGGCGATAAATCCCTTTTGAAATTTCTTTCCTTCTTGCCTCCAAATATAAAGGTTCGACACCATGATATTCAGCAGCATTTAAAACTTTTTTTCCATACTCATGTGCAAGCTCGAATATTTCTTTCATCTTTTCCTTATAATTTATATCTCTTACAATATGGTGCTCTAAAATAATCACTTTAGCGTCAATTTTTTCGATAGCTTTTTTCAAGTTGCCAGTAGCTTTCTTTAAAGATTGCTTTGAAAATTTCCAACCAACAAATAACGTTGGGTACCCATCAACAATCAGAATATCTGGATTATTCTCGATCACAAAGTTTAATGCTTGTTTGTTTGCTAAACTTTGGGCATCACTACCAAACAAAAAAGATTTATTTTTATATTCCAGATATAGCATAATAACCTTGCCTACCTTACTTTTTTCTTCACCATGCCACACAGCAGGAGAAACTTTTATAAATATATTACCAAAATTAAACTCCTTACCATCTGCGTAGTGTAATTCTCTTGCTATATCTCTTACATTGTCCTCAAATACTTTTCCTCTTTTTTTCGCAGATAAATTTACATTTCTTTTTATATCCTTTGCTAGTACTATTTTGTCTTTAAAGCAAGAGATATACATATCCTTATCTTCTGGAAAAGGGTGGTGATCATAATGATAATGGCTAACAAACACAATGCTTGCATTTTTGCACAATTCCATAATTTTCTTCCTGCATATAGATTCGGCAAGGAGCTCAGGGTTAGTTGGAGATAAACCATACCTACTTGGACCCAAAGCAACTCCTGGGTCTAAGAATAAGGATGTTCTTCCTACTTTTAAATAGGTTGCCATACTCCTAACTCCATAAGAATCATAGGCAACTAGAAAAATCTTCATAATATAAAATTTAATTTAATTTTTATGGAAGATCTGAAAAAGGGATTGGATATTCTAATAGATATCGCTAACCAAATAGAAGATAAAGAGCTCAGAAAAAAAGTTGTCGAATTCTTAAAAAATCCAAAATTGAGTAATGATAAACTCAATTATGACAAAATAGACATAGAGGAATCTCCCGCAGGGTATATTGGCTATGAACATCATTTTGTAGAAGGAGGTCTAATCCTTCACACTATATCTGTAACCACTCTAGCCATCAACATAGCAAAAACCATTATGTCCTATTATCCTATATCGATAAATATGGATCATTTAATAGCAGGAGCATTGCTCCATGATATAGGAAGAATTTTCGACTTCAAAAAAACCAAAAAAGGCTATTCTATAAATCAAAAATTGATTGAGCATTCTTCCCTAATTGCAGCAGAACTTTATGCTAGAGGATTCCCAGAAGAAGTAATACATATTGTTCTCTCCCATCTTGGCATGGGCTCTATTCAGCCACCTTTAACTATAGAAGCTCTAATTGTACATTACGCAGATACAATAGATGCGCAAATAGATTTTGCAATAAGGAAAAGTATAGAGGATAAAGTAGAATCAAAATGATAGATAATGTGATAAAGTTTCTGAATAATCTAAAAGAAGAAGACAAAATAGAAATAATAACCCATAAAGATTGTGATGGTATATGCTCTGCCTCGTTGCTAAAAATATTCCTAAAAAATAGAGGTATTCTTCCATACAAAATAGAGGCAAAGGATATTTCGCTTGAAAATTTAACTTTAGAAGGAGACAAAATAATTTTCTTGGATCTCACTATGGAAGTGCTAAGCCCCTTAATTCAAAAGACAAAAAACAAAAAAATTCTGGTTATAGATCATCATCCTTTTACTGAATATCCAAAAAACATTATCTTTTATAATCCTAGGGCAAAAGAGCCCCATATATATCTACCAGCAAGTTTCCTTGTCTATGATATTGTGAAGAAAATAGACAATACAATCGAAAAGTATAAATGGATAGCAGGAGTAGGTATAATAGGAGATAAAGGAGAAATAAACAATGAAGAATGTAAAAAGTTTGTAGATAGACTTAAGGAGAAAAAGCTATTATATAATCTTGCAGAGATTATTTCTGCTATCGAAATTGTTTATGGAGAAAAGGGTTGTTTGGAATGTATAGATAAGCTATCTGAATCTGAGACTCCAAAAGAAGCTTTATTGAAACTAAGCAATTTATCTTTAGCAAAACAGGAATTGGAAAATATCCTCAAGAAAATTGAAAAAAATAAGAAAGAAAAGAAAGGCATTATTATTATCGATGCTTCCTCAGAATATGGAATAACTTCACTCGCAGCCTCAAGATTGGCTGAAAAATATAAAGACAAAATAGTTATAGCCTACTCAAAAAAAGAAGATGGGAAAGTAAGGATTAGTGGAAGAAGTAACGGAATTATAGATATAGGAAAAGTGTTTTATGAAATTGCTGAAGAGATGAATGCGCAAGGAGGAGGGCACGAGCAAGCAGCAGGAGCTGAGGTTAAAAATGAAGAAGAATTCGAACGATTTATAGAGAAAGTTATAGAGAAAGTCAATATTATTAAAAAATAAAATAAATTATGCCTTCTGAGTTGGAATTAAGACAAGATGTCCTTGAAGAAAGAGTAAACCTATTGGAAGATGAAAAGAAACAAATTATTTATACTTTGCAGAAACTTAGTGGAGAAATAATTGCCATAAAAAAGGAGTTGAAATCTAAATCTCTTGAAGAGATTTCAACAAGGTTGGATAAATTAGAAGGAAAGATAGAGATGATATCTGAAATTAGGGAAAAGGTTGACGAAAGCATTAGAACGGTTACAGAGCAAATAGCAGAGTTAAGAACTATGGTGCTGGATAGAGAAAAAACTATGAGTAAAATGGAATTAGAATTTGAAAAGATGAAAGAACTATTTAAAGAAATTGACCCAAGAGAATGGACAAAAAGATTAGAAAAGTTAGATGCCAAAATAGAAGAAAATTCTGTCAGAATAGAGAAAATAGAAAACTTCAATAAAACTCTTCTAAAAGAAACTCAAAAGGCTAGGGAGCTTGTGGAGAAAATAAAAAGTTTTGAAAATTTGGTAGAATTAGCAAGGAAAATAGATGAAAAAATAAAAGCTATTGAAGAAACCAAGCTCTACGCAGATAGGTTAGCGGCGAAAATAGAAACTATGTTTAAAAATATGAACGAACAATATCTTGACTTCATAAAAAGTAAAGAAAAAGTTGAGAAGGTTGACGAACTAGTTAAAGATATTGTGCCTATAGTGGATAAATTGCAAATAGAATTAGAGAAAAAAGTGGATAAAAAAGATTTGGATATATTCAAAAAGTATGGTGCTTCTCCAGAATTCGGAGAGCATCTTAAGAGATTAGAAGAGCAAATCAACAAAATTTCTGAACTTGAGCAAAGATTAAATGCGATAAGGGAAGATATGAACGAAAAGTTTGAAGAGATAAATAAGAGAATAAGTTCTCTGTTAGAAGAAGATATAGAGAAAAAAGAAGCTTTAAGAAAAAGAATAAATGAATTAGAAAAAGAAATTTCTGAAATAAATGAAAAGCACTCTAGAGGAGAAATTTCAGAGGAAGAATTTAAGAAGATTTTAATAGAGAAAAAAGAAGAATTATTGAAAGCAGAAAAGGAATTGAAAGAGATTGAAGAAAGAAGCAGAAAGAAATTTATAACTGCTTCCGAATTTGAATTGCTAAAGAAAGAAATAATGAACAAATTGAAAGAGATTGAAGAGAAAGTAAGCCTAGATAAGTTGAAATACATAGAGAAAGAGCTCAGTAAACTTGAAGTTGCTAAGAAAATATACGAAGAGATATTGTTAGAACCACAAAGTTATGAAGAACTTTTAGGAAAGGAAAAATCTTTAGAAGCTGAATTGTCTTTACTCGAAGAAGAATTCAGGCAAGGCATTATCTCAGAAGAAAAATACAAGGAACTTTCTTCCCAAAAGAGGCTTATGCTGTTTAAGATAAAGGAGCTTCTGAAAAAAGAGGAAGAACGCAGAAAAATAAAAGAATTTGTGGAAGAGCTAAGAAGGGAATTTAGTTACCTTACCAGAAGCATAATTGAGGTAAGAAAGAATATTGAAAAAATTAACAAAATAGAAAAAGACCTTAACGAATTAAAATCCAAAATTGCTGGAGTTGATATTGAAGGGTTAAAGGAAAATTATTCAAAAATTTTAGAAGCATTGAACAAGCAAGTAAGCTTACTAAGAGAACTAAAAGAAGTTGAAAGTAAACTAGAGATATGGAATAAAAAGACTTCTTATTATTCTAAGTACTTAGAACTATTACTAATGCTTCCTTATATCTATGATCCTACTATTTTAAGAGTGTGTTTAGAAAGAATAAAGAATCTTATACTCAAAATGAAATCAATAGACGAATGGACCAATGAAAAAGAAACTAATTTAATGAGATATTTAGAAACACTTGCAAAGATGCATAGAATAGAGGGAAGAGAAAAGTTAGATGAAATTTTAAGTTCTTTTAGTATCTAATTTTTATGCCGCAGTGGCTCAGACTGGTAGAGCGCCTCCCTGGTAAGGAGGAGGTCCCGGGTTCAAAGCGGAAAATCCTTCCCTGGAAGGGGCTCCGCCCCTTTCCAAACCCCAAAAGAAGTAACTTCTTGCACCCTGAAAAATATTGTATCTTTTCCGAATCCTCAAATTAAACCAGAAAAGTTTGGAAATCCCGGCTGCGGCTAATTTTTTACTCTATAACTAAATCCATAATTTCCAATGGCGAGAACCGATAAACCTTTGATTTTCTGAAAAATATCAATCTTTTAGTAGGACCAGGAACACTTCCCTTAAGTATCACATAATCGCTTTTTACCAAACCATAGTTTTTCCATCCTGCTTTAGGATTTATTTCTTTAGTATCTTTTCCTAATTTTAATATCTGCTTATTATACTCTGTTCTCTGAAAGAAGCCGTATTGCCCTGCTCTAGGAACCTGCCACATAACTCTGCCATATCCTCTTGGACCTATACTTCCTATTCTTCTATGCCCTCTTTTTGCTTTTCTTCCTAAAATTTTAACCCCGAATCTCTTCACTACTCCTGTAAATCCATAACCTTTAGTTATTGAAGTTACATCTACATATTCTCCTTCCTTGAAAACTTCTTCTAAAGAAATTTCTTTTCCCAATTTTTCTTTTGCCTTTTCAAAATCTAAAGAGGTTGCGATCTCAAAGATTTCAGGAGTTTTTTTACCAATGCCTGCCTTCCATGGCTGGGTAGAAACCAAAAACCTTATCTCATCATATTTTTCTGGAGGTTCTACATTTACTTGCTTTTTTGGTAGTTTTTGTTTTCTTTCTATCTTTTTTCTAATATCTTCAGGTAACTTATCAAATAAAATAGTTTTTACTTTTCTCATTCCATAAAAAGTTTTCTTGTAGAAACATAGACCTATTACTAAGAGAGGAGGAACCTCTATCAAGGTTGCGGGAACAGAAATTTCCTGACCGAAAGTTGGAGAACCTTTTTTGTTGTCTTTTACAAACACTTGCAGCATTCCAACTTTATATCCTGCAAAACCAAGAATATCAAACTTACCTTTTCCAGGCCAATACTTTATTAGAGGATATATTCTCCTCGCTCTTTTTCTAGGCCAAAATTGTAAACTTCCTGCTCTAGGCTTGCTTTCCTTTACCATAGAAAAATAAATAGTAAAATTTTAAATGTCTTTAAAAATCATTATGAACAAAAGAGAGATAACTCGACAAATAAAAAATTATGCAAAAAAACTTTACGAAGAATTTGAAAAAGACACGAAAAAGTTAATTATACCTACTACAATTCTTGCTGGAGGGACATGGGCAGACATTTGCACTACCTATATAGGTGTTAAAGATGGGGATATTTTTAGAGAAAAGAATCCTATACTTAGATACCTAATGCAAAACATAGGAATTGAAGAAGCTTTGCTTCTAAATGGTTTAACAGCAATACCTGTTGCTTATTCTCTAGGAAAATTAAGTGAATTTGTTAGGGAAAAATTAGAAAATAAAAAAATAAGGAAAGCTTTTGAGCTAACTTTTTTATCAACAGAAAATTGGATGTATGGTATGGGAATACCAAGATATTTTCTGGCTCTATGGAATACCGGGCTTATCGATCCAATCTATCAATATTTCTTAAAATTAACTAACTACAACCCTGGAACAGAGAATTATTTTCTGCATCTTAGTATGTACACTTTATTAAGCGTTCCATTTCTCAAATCTTTCCTAACTTCATACTTGAAATATAAAAAACGCAGAAAAATTTAATAATTTTAAAATAATCAATAATCAAAGTTATAATAATGAAAGCTAATTATCTGAAAATTGTAAATGAAATAGTAAAAGAACTTTTAGATAATAACAAAAATCAATCGATAGCACATAGATATGACCATGCCTTAAGAGTTTATAAAAGAGCTTTGAAAATAGCAAAGCTTTTAAAAAAGCAAGGCTACAAGATAAACCTTGAAATTTTAGGAATAGCGGCATTGCTTCACGACATAGACCAACCTTATTATGACAAAAAAGGTCATGTAAAGAAAAGCTTAAAAAAGGCAAGAAAAATTCTGGAAAAAATAGGTTATCCAAAAGAGAAAATGGAAAAAGTTTTGGAGATAATCTCTCAACATTCCTCCGAAGTTCAAAATTTGCCATCCAGCATAGAAGCAAAAATTCTGTTCGATGCTGACAAGCTAGACGGTATAGGAGCTTTGGGTATTGCTAGAGTTTTTGCATTTTGCGGACAAAGAGGTCTATCAATAGAAGAAGCAATAAAATGGTATAAAAGCAAAATAAAAAAGGCTTTACCTTTGCTTCAGACAGAAATTGCAAAAAAGAAAGCAGAAAAAGAGTTGAGGTTTGTTTATTATTTTATTAAAAAAATTAAACAAGAAAAAGAGAATCTGATCTAACTCTTAACTCTTTAATTCCTTTGAAATCTCCAGTTCTTCCACATTATACCTTAAGAATAACATCGCAACTTCTGCCTTTCTTTATTCTTCTGATCAAACCTCTTTCTTCCATATCCTTCAGAATTCTGCTTACCTGCGCCTTGGAAAAATCTGTTTCTATGCATATCTTTTTCTGGCTAACCTTCCCTCCATATTTCCTTATAACATCTACTACTTTTCTTTCATTTTCGTTCAGATATCCTATGACTTTGTTACTGCTTCTGTAATAGAAAAAGAAAAATGCCAAAAGAGCAAAAATACCTATAACAGCTAAAAGAGAATAATATCTATAAATAAGTGTGTTTTCTGCCTTTTCAAAATAAACTTCTACATAATAAGTATCTCCTAAATTTGGTTTTTTTGTCCATTCTACAAAGATGTGCCTCCCATCAGAACCAGATTTGCCCCATGATGGAGAGAAAGGTACTTGATTTATTAAAGATAAATTTGTAGCTAGGACATAACCTTCTGGCAGATAAGTCTTAAGAGAAAAAAAATCTGTTATCTCTGTAATTACAAATTTATCTTGATAGTAATAGAGATTTCCACTCTTTTTTATCAGGTCTGGAACAACAAATTTTAACTTAAAATTTTGGCTGTTTGCATTTTCGCATGATATAAGAGTACCAAAACTTATATATTCTAACTTGCAATCTAACTTTCCTTTTTCTGAAGATACTTCTATGTTGTATGCTTTATGAATGATATAATAACTGAAATCTTCCTTTATTCCATCAAAAGAAATGTCAACCTCTTCCTGGACTATATTCTCATCTGTTAAAAATACCTTTATGTTATATGAGGTATACTTTGTAGCTACAGAAAATACAGGACTGGTTAAAACTAATAGTAAAACTAGCAAAGAGGCTATATTTAAGTACTTCATAATAAATAGTTGTTTATGAAAGGATTTATATACTCTATTTTAGCATTATTTTTTGTAAGTGCGATTCTTTTTACTACAATTACTTGGCATAAGTTGGATACAGGATATGAAAAAAGACAATTAGAAAAAAATAGAATTCTCGCTGTGAATGACTTTATAAAAAGTGTAAAGGAAGATTTGAAAAGAGCTGCAAATATAGCTTGTTATCATGGCTTGACTGCATTAATTTCATATATAGCGAAAACAGGAAACTTTTCTGCAAATGCGAGTGAGGATATCATAGAATTGTTGGTAAATGGTAGCATTAGTGGAAAAAATGTATCTGTAATGGAAGAAGCAACCCTTAGATATTGGATTGAAAAATTAAATGATATGGCAAAACTTCAGGGAATAGATGCTGAAATTTCAATTTCAAAAATAAGGGTATATCAGAATGATCCATGGAAAGTAACTATTAATTTGTCTCTGAACCTTACAGTCAGAGATGCAGTATTAAAAACATGTTTATTTAACCAAACAGAAAACCTAAGTATAGATGTTCCAATTTTAGGTTTAGAAGATCCTATATATTTATACTATTCAAAGGGCACAATAACAAATAGAATCGAAAAAAGTGTGTATGAAGATAATTTTACTAAAATGAAATTCGAAGGTAGGTATAACAGCTCTACTCCATTAGTAAATGCTGGCGATTGGTATTTTGGGAACATTAGTTGTATAGAAAATAATCTCACTCTAGTTAATGCATCTTACAATATTACATTAATAAATGTAAGTGATTGCAAGCAGGAAAGCAAGGTTATACTTTTAATATTAGAAAATAAAACTTTTGAAGTATGGGACATAGAAAATCTTAAGAAACATGTCTATAGAGATTTTAATACTACATATTTTGGAGGAAGTTATTATATTCATAGCCAAAATGCTCCATCTTTGCTCCAAAGAATAGAAGGTAATTTAAATGCCAGTGAATGCTGCGGTATAGAGAGCCTTGTAAATATTGATTTTATAAAGTCTATAAAGAATGGTCTGTTTGTAAAAAATAATGCAATAGAGGATTATCTATATTGGAGAAATGTTAGTTTTGACTTTAAAGTTAAAGGTATGCCTTCCTGGTTTGGATTGAAATACAACAGCTATAACCTCTCGTCATCCCTTAGATATAGCTAAATTTATCTTCTTGGAATTTTTACCTTTGCAAGTTCTTTTATGTATTTCTCAAATCTATTTATTTCTTTCTTTAGTCTTATCAGCTTTTCTTTTTCTTGGTTGGTCTTTGGCTTGAGTTTAAGTATTTCCTGTTTGCTTTCTTCGATGCTTCTTAAAATTTTTGCTAAAAAGATGTCTTTAAGCACAACCAAAATATCTCCCTTGAGTTTGATGTATACTCGCTTATTTGTCTTTCTCCTTTTTTCAACTAAATTTAAAAGCTCTAAGAAGTCTATGCTTAAAGAGATTGAAGACAAGGAATATTTTGTTTTCTTTGCAAGTTCTTGAAGAGATAATTCCTTTTCTAAGAAAAGGGCTGCGAGAATTACTCCATGCACCTTACTATAACCCAAACTTTGCGCAACCTTGGAGAAAATATTATATACCTTCTCTTCAAACATAATTTTAAACTTTTTAAAAATTTTTAAAATATATAAAAGATTATGAGAAATCACAGAAAAAAACAAAAGAAACAAAGTAAAAAATTAGTAAAAGAAACAATATCACTCTGCCCTATTTGTTTAAAGCAAATAAAGGCCAAAATTGTTGAGAAGGATGGAAAAATTTGGCTGGAGAAAAAATGTAGGGAACACGGAAAATTTGAAGAAATTTACTATGAAGATGCCAATATGTATTATAAGTTTAGAAAATTTGCAACAAGGGATAGAAGCATAAAAACAGCATTTGTTAAATCTAGAGATAATTGTCCTTATGATTGCGGGCTGTGCAATAAACACAAATCCTTTACTGCCTTGGCAAATATTGTTGTTACCAATAGGTGCGACCTTCGGTGCTGGTATTGTTTGCCTGGAAATGAAGAAGTTCTGGTAAAAGAAGGCCAAAAAATAAAACTCGAGAGAATAGGAAAATTAATCGAAGAAAAAGGCAAGAAAAAAAGATGGAACAAAATAGAAAAAAATAGCACCTATTGCTCAGTAAATGATGATATAAAGGTTCTCTGCTACGAAAACGGAAAGGCAAAATGGAAAAAAATTTCAAAATTTTTCAGAAGGGAGTATAACGGATCTCTTCTGAAAATAGAATGTTCATCCGGCAAGCAAATAGTTGTAACAGAAGATCATCCAGTTATTGTAAAAGAAGGAAATAAGCTAATAAAAAAGCCAGCTAAATATTTAAAAAATGGCGATATTTTGCTCACAGTTCAAAATTTTGTGCCAGAGAAGGAAATAAAAGAGATTGACCTATTAGAAGAATTCGAAAAATTGCCTAAAAACGAAAAAAAGAAGATTTATGTAAGAAAAATAAAATGCTCTTTGGAAAAATCTGTAAAGAACAAAGATTTGGAAGAAATTTATAAAAAAGTTGGAAAAAGTCCAAATTCCATCTATTACTTCAAAACTTATGATTCTCTATCCTTAGATGCTTTATACGAATTAAAAGAAAAACACAAAATAAAAATTCCAGAAAATATAGAATTTGGAGTTGACGGCAAAAAATATACTTTCCCAAGAAAGCTAAAAATAACGCCCGAGCTTGCAAAATTAATTGGATATTTTATAGCTGATGGACACTACGCCGGAGAAGGATTAGTAATAACATCGAAAAAAGATGACTATACCTTTAAGGAAGTTACTCAATGTTTGAAAAATCTTAGTATAAGTTATTCGGTTCAATCTGTAAAAGGAAAAACACCTCAAATATTCATAGGAAACAAAATTTTATTCCTGATTTTTAAATATGTATTTCAGATACCTAAAGGAGCGAAAAATAAAAGATTACCGAAGCAGTCTCTAAGTTTTCCTAAAAAAGCCAGAATAGCCCTACTAGAAGGTTTATTAAACGGAGATGGATGCGTAGGAAAAGGTAAAAGACACCTATCTGTAGAAATTGCTTCTGTATCAAGAAATCTTGTAAAAGATGTATCCTATCTTCTATCTTCCTTAGGAATCTTTTCGAGAATACATAAAATCAGCATGAGAAATAATAAACTAGCAAACACTAGATACCTCTACAAAGTATACATTGCAAGCCAAGATTTACTAAATTTAGTAAAACTCGTAAAATTAAAGCCTGCCCACTCAGAGAAATTGAAGAATATTAAAAATAGAAAAGAAATAACATTAGTTAGGGTCGGAGACTGGATAGAAGACCCCATCAAAAAAATAACCAAACTCAGAAACAAAAAAAGAATTGTCTATGACTTAGAAGTAAAAAGCAATTCCCATTCATTTGTAGGTGGTGAAGGAATCTTGATAAGTAATTGTTTCTATTATGCCAGAGAAGGCAAAAAGATATATGAACCTTCTATAGAGCAAATAAAAGAAATGTTGCTGACTTTGAAAAAAGAAAGGCCTATTGAGCCTACTGCTATACAATTAACAGGAGGTGAGCCTTTGCTGAGAGAAGATATTTTGGATATTATAAAACTTTGTAAAGAAATGGGCTTTGAACATGTACAACTTAACACAAATGGAATAAAACTTGCTTTCAATAAGGATTTGGTGAGAAAGGTAAAGGAAAACGGATGCAATACCCTTTACCTTT
>CAZJBU010000006.1:0-15283 GCA_964544525.1 uncultured archaeon | reverse complement strand
GAAAATTATGTGTTTAGTTTTTTGGAATCTCGCAAGAATGAATTGGAAGCAGTGGTAGTTACAGGAGGAGAACCTACAATACAGCCAGATTTAGTTGAGTTTATAGAAAAGATTAAAAAGATGGGTTATCTTGTGAAATTAGATACCAACGGAAGTAATCCTCATATTTTGGAAAAATTACTCAAAAATAAACTGGTTGATTATGTTGCTATGGATATAAAAGCACCACCTGAAAAATATTCTCTTTTAATCGGAAAAGACATAGATGTATCTTTAATTTTTAAAAGCATAGAGGTTATTGAAAATTATTCACTGGATTATGAATTTCGCACAACCTTTGTTCCTTTTTTGCTTTCTGAAGATGATATAGAAAAAATTAAAAAAATAGTGAAAGATAAAAGGAAATATAGGGTTCAGTCTTATAGGGAAGTAAGAGAAAAGGAGGTATAATGCTTTTAAAGAAAATAAAAAATTGGTTTAATTATCGTTTCCGTTATTATATTACTTTTGTTAAAATAAAGGATTTTGGAAACCGCATAGTAGCTAAAGTAGGAATTAAGAAAAGAAAAAATTTTAAAGAGATACTCACTACAATTACTTCAAGAAAAGAGCGTTATGAAACCTTAAGTTTATTATACGACGGGCGATATATTTCATCTAAACAGCTAAAAAAGTTAAAGAAAGAGATTGACTTTCTAAATGAAGAAAATTTACGCTTTTATTCTTTTAAAGATGCTACCTTACTACGATTAGGAAATAAGTTGTATTTTGTTCAGTGTCCTTTTTGTTTAAGAGAAAAAGTAGGATTAATTTTGGATAAGAGCGATAATAGCATTCTTTTTTGCCATAAATGCAAGAGAATTTTTGGAATAGATGAAATTAATATTGGAAAACTCTTTACACGCCTTAAGGATTTATGATATAATAGAAGTAGAAAGCCTCGAGGCGGAAGATGAAGTTTGAAAATTTTAAAGATTTATTAGCTCTTCTTCTATCTTTTAAATTATCTCCACCACCTTCTTACAAAGAAAAAGTTAGTGAATGTAGAAAAATTTTAAGCAACGACCTTACAGGTCTTATTTCCCCTATTATAAAATTTGCTATAGTTTCAGCGTCTAAAGTAAAATTTAGAATAAGAACCAACAACGATAATTTAGATGAACTTTTAGAGAATACTTTAGAAAAAATAAATAGCGAATTTGTAGGAAAAATAAATATTGGATTAGATGCTCTTAAGAAAGATTTCTTCCGTTCTTATTGGGAAAGTGGAATGGCATTAGTTAGAGTTCATTTCAACGATGTAGATGGATTATTACTTCCTGTAAGAGCATTCGTAGTAGATAGTGCTTCGGTGGTAGTAGAAGGAGATGAGAAGGTTTTCGGAGACTTCTCTTATTCTATAGAAAACGGAAATAGTGAAGTTAAGAAGTTAGTAAATAACGAAGCTAATCACTATTTCGTCTATAAAGACTGCAATATGTATAAAAAATATCCTACACCGCCTTTAATAGCTCGGGGAATTTATGCAAATTATCAGATAAAACAAAATGTAAAATTACTACAGACCGACTATTTAAGGAAAGTAGTTTCCCTTTTATGGGTAATTCTAAAAGGAGATAGAACTAATCCTAAATTTAAGAAAGAAGACGCTGAAAAGATAGTTCAACAACTTCAACAAGTTTTAAAAGAAGCTAAAGATATAGCAGATATAGAAAAGAGAATACCTGCTTTGGTAGCTCGTTATGATACGCAAATAGATATTAAAACTCCTGAAATGGAAAGAATGCTTACCGAAGATATTACTCGCTCTATAGATAAAGACATTCTAACAGGATTAGGCTTTGTTACTGTAGTAGAAGGATTAAGCACTCGTAGAGACATAGTCTTAAATCCTAAACCTTTTATTCATTCAGTTTTAGATACTGTCTTTATGTTTAAGCAGTTTTTAAAAGATTTAGTCTATGTAATAGCTCAAAAGAACGCAGAACATCAAAAGTATTTTCCTACTAACTTTAAGTATCGTATAGTAACTACTCCGCTTAACTCTTTTTGGACTGACGATATGATGGATATAATGAGAGTTTTAAGCGATAGAGGATTGCTTTCTATAAAGACTACTTTAGAAAACTTTGATATAGATTTTGAAGAAGAAAGAAGGAGAAGAGAAAAAGAAGCCGAAGAAGGAGATGAAATAGTCTTCTATCCACGAGTTTTACAAAATTTAGAACAGCAAGTTTCTCCTATAGAAATGACTAAATTAGATATAGAACCCGAAGAAGAAATAAAAGAAGAAGGAAAAGGAAAGAAAAAAGCGAAACAACCTGAACCTAATGTTACTACTCCCGAAAAAGATGTAGCAGTTAAAATAGATAATAAATTATCCGCTGATTATGTAGAATTTATTAAGCATTTATCTCCTTATGAGAAATGGAGTGATTTACCACCAAGATTAAGGAAAACTTTAAGAACTATAAGGTCTCCACGATTAAGAAGAGCTTGGTTAGAAACTTTTAATAATGCGTGGGTTTATTATAACGAAATAAATCCTGATAGAGCTGATGAATTAGCTGCGAGAACAGCTTGGAAAATAGTTAAGTTAATGGGTAAAAAAACTAAAAATGGATGGATTTTAAAAGAAGAGTATAAGAGGAAATAAAGAATGGATGAAAAATTATTAAATGAACATTTAGCTCGTCTTAATAAAAAAATAGATAGTCATACTAAAATAAAAGTTTTAGGTGATAAAGAGACCGAAGATTTAATTAATCATCTAAAGAAGAAAGGAATAGACCTAACCAAAGTAGGTTCAGCAATAGATTTAGGTGGAGTTAAATTAATTTATACTTACTTTGATAGAGAAAGCAAAAATAAAGAATTTACTCCTTTAGAAGACTTCAAGGATGCAATGTGGAGTTTGGTAGGAAAACCTTTAAGAATAGACCACAAAATGGGAAAAATAGTAGGGCACTTCGTAGATATAGAAGTAGATAAGAAAAATCCTTTTGCTTACGCTTATGCAGTTTTCTATAAGAGAGATTTTCCCGAATTATGGGAAAAGATACAAAAATTAGCTAAAGAAGGAAAGTTAAAGTTTTCTTGGCATATACTTACTCCGAAAGGAGCTACCGAAATAAAAGATGGGATAGCTTATTTAAAAAACTTTATTTTAAGTGGTGGTTCTATTCTTTTAGAGCAATCTCCAGCTTATCCTGATTGTTATGTAGTGGCTACGGCTAAAGAAGGAAAAGAAGAAAGAACCGAAATAAAATGCCACGATGAAAAATGCTCCGATTGGATAGAAATAAAATCACAAGAAACCCAAACTCAAGTAGAAAATAAGAATTATTTATACTGCGATAAATGTGGTTTTAATACTTTAAAAATAGAAGATGCTCCTTCTATGTGTCCCGTATGTGGTAATGAATTAAGAGCAGTAAGCGAGAGTGAACTTATTAAATTAAGAGAAGAAAGAAAACAAAAAGAAAATGAGATTTATATATCCTGTCCTTCTTGTCAAGCAAGAATGTGGAGTATAGAAGAAGATAATGAAGATGAAAAAATAATTAGATGTATGTCTTGTTTAAAGAGATACGAGATTAAATTATCTGAAATCTTCTTTCCTTTTCAAACTTTAAGAACTAAAGAATTTTATTGTCCTTCTTGCGGTTATAATTTGACTTTTTATACGGTTTCGGATGCTAAAGAATATAGAAGAAATGTAAGATGTCCTAATTGCGGAATAGAATTAGATATAAATTTTAAAGACGCTTTTAGGGTGAAAAGGATTTCATCTATAAAAGAAATTGGAGAAGAAGATGAAGAAAATTTAAAATTTTTAGATGACCTATTAAAGGAGGGGAATGATGGGAATGATAACAATTGAATTTGTTAGAGAACTCTCCGCCGAAGATGTAAAAGACTGGAGAGATATTTACAAAGAAGATTTAGAATTTTCAAAGTCTAAAAAACTAACTTATGCTGAAAGAAAAGCTCTTCCCGATAGTGATTTCGCAATCGTATTAAAAGTTAAGAAAAAGAGAGGGAAGGGCTACCGTAAAATAAGGATGTTTCCTATTCATGATGAGTCTCATGTTAGAAACGCTCTCGCTCGTTTAGGACAAAAGAAAGTTCAAGCTACTCTAAAGAAATTAGGAATTTCTAAAGAGAAAGTTTTAAAGAAAATTTTAAGAAGGGCAAAAGAGTTAGGAATGACACAACTTTTAGAAAGATATGAGAAAAAACAATCCGCTTTCTTATCTGAAGAAGAATTAATAGAAAAAGTAGAACAACTTCAAAAAGAATTAGAACAATATAAATCTTCTATAGAAACATTAGAAAAAGAAAAGGCAGAATTAGAAAAAAATAATCAAAATTTAGTTCAAGAAAAAGAAAAGTTAGAAAAAGAAAAAGAGAAGTTAGAAACCGAAGTAAAGAAAGAGCAAGAAAGAGCCGAATTATATAAGAAACAAGGAGAGTTAATAGCTAAAAGAAGAGCCGAGTTAGGAGATTTTGCAAAAGATTTATCCGATGAAGATTTATTAGACGATACTAAATATGAGTTAGCTCGTTTAAGAAAGGAAAATTATGAACTCCGTCAAAAAAGCGGAGATATGAATACAGGGGCTTCTGATGAAGGGGATGAGATAAACGAAATAAGGAAAAAAGTTTGGGAGCAAAAGAAATATTAATATAAAAGGAGGAGATGAAAATGAAAATCTTCGGAAGTGAATTTGAAACAAGAATTTCAATGCTCGTCGGAGACCCTGTCTCCAAGAATTTAAGAGCTCCTTTTGATTTAGGGTTAATTTGCAATTTAGATACCGTTCCTGCTGGAGAAAAAGTTTATGAAGTTCAGGGAATTGACCCTGACCAAGAAATAGTATTAGACGCCTCCGCTGATGGAAGTGTAACCGCTGTAAAGAAAACTCAAGTAGGTTACGCAGTCGTTACCTTCAAAGAGATAGAGTCTCCTGTTTACTATGCTAAATTGGGAGACCTTGTAAACAAAGAAGATACTCAAGCTTTAGCACGGGCAAATGATTTCATCGCTGAAGGAATGGATAAAAGAGAAATAAAGGTAGTTCTCGATGCCATAATTAATGCTTCATCTGAAAATCCTACTCAAGATGCTACTCATAAAGAAATTAAGAAAATAGTCGCTTCTTCAGGAGATGATTTATACGATATAATGGACGAGGCATTAAGAACAATTGAAGACTACGGAAAGAACTTTGCTTGGCTTTGCGGAACTGAAGCTTATAAAGCAATCGGAAGATATAAGAAAGCTAAAGCAGGAACATTCAACTATCAGATTGACTTAATCGGAGATATGCAAAAATTAGGAGCTTCCGACCCCATTAAAGTAAACGGAAAAGTAAAACTTTCCGAAAGTGGAACAGCTCAAAACTTACTTAACCCTAACTATGTAATCTTCGTTGCTAATGATGGAGACAAACCAATAGACTTCATCAGAAGGAAAATTTCTCCAGACATCGTTAAGATGACCGGCGGAGATGTAAATCGTCAATACAGATTAGTTCTTGTGAAGAATCTTTTGGTTGGGGATAATAAATCTACTGTTGGTATCTATGGTTGGGAAAGTTTCGTGGCAGTAATTAAGAGTCCTTTCCGCATCGTAGTGGTAGATTTAAGTGCAATCTTATAATTTAGCATAGATTTCGGGGCGGGTTCAGCCCGCCCCAACTTTTAAAAAAGAGATGAACGAAATAATTCAATATTTAAGAGACTTCATAAACGACAACGGTAAAAGACAATCCTTCGTTTTTATTTATGAAGGAGTAGATACCATTCCTTTGCCCGTAGAAGTTAAAGAGATTATAAGTATAACCGCCAATGGAAATCCAATAAATTATACTTTAGATAACAACATCATAACTATAAACGATTCTTTAAACAACGGCGATATAATTCAAATAGAACTAAAATACTACAAATACAGCAACGAAGAACTAAAAGGTTTTATAAGACAAGCTCTTTATTATTTAACTATTTACGGTTATGGAACTTATACGATAGAAAGTGGAGACGAAATTACTCCCGAGTTAGAAACTAATGAAAAATATTTAGTAGCCGATATAGCTTCTATTTTAATATTAGAAAATTATACCGAAAAGCGTCTTCCTAACGGAATGGTAGTTCGTTATCCTAAAAATAAGAGTAAAAGACAGATTATAGAAGATTTAATTTATAATTTTATGGGAAATCCCGATTATTATTCTGTTTTGTATATAGGAGACGATAGCGAAACGGTATAAAGATGAGAGAACTTTTTGAAAAACATAGTAGACCCATTATGTTTTATTTAGAAATAGAAAAAAAAGACCCTTATGGATTAGGCAGAACTTCTAAAAAGTATCAAGCCTATATAACCAAGAACGCAATAGTAAACGATATAGACTATGCTCGTGTGGCTTACAAACTTCCAGGGCTACAAGTAGAAGAAGCTAAAGAAATTATAATAGAGAAAACCGCATTAAGCATTTTCTTAAACAGTAAAAAAATAATCATAGATGGAAAAGAATTTTCCAGCTGGAAAGATAATACGAATAAAGTAAGATATAAAGATTTAGGCGAATTTATAAGTGCTTATATCTATAGGAGAAACTAATGGTTAGAGTAGTAATTAAAAGATACGGTAAAAGTCCTAAAGAATTACTTTTAGATTTAGAAAACCAATGGTTTGAATTTCAAGCAGAAGCTTTAGATGTAGGAAAAGGTCTTCATAATTTTGTTAAAGAATATATAAAAAGCCACGCTAAAAGACCAGGGTATAAAGGAAAAATAGCCAATGCTATAAGCTATGATGAAAGCATAGAAATGGGGAAAGTAAGTTTCGCTATAGGAGATATAGCTCAATTAGACGAAAAAACCGATAGAGCTTGGAGAGCCGTTAATTGGGGAAGCTCTCATATGGTAGGTAGAAAATTACCCGTAGGATACTTTCGTCCGGGACAAGCCAAACCTGATAGAAGTCATTTTAGAGAAGGTAGATGGTATAGCACGGGCGGAACGATGTCTAAATATGCTCCTTATGTAAAAATGCCTATTCCGCCTATGTATTTTGTGGAAGCATTAATTACTAAAGGGAGAGAAGCTATATTCAATTTAATAAATAAATTTTTAGAACGAGTAAAAAGTAAAAAGTAAAATGGAACTTACGGAAAGAATAATTTTAAGTTTAATTAAGTTTTTAGAAAATAACAACGATATTTTAGGAGCAAAATCTATAAATCGTATTACTCCTAAAGAAAAGGATTTACCCGCAATTATAATAAGAGAAGGAACTTCTTCTTATAGAGATATAGAAATAGGTTCTCGCCTTTATAAGCGTCAAATTACTCTTTATATAGAAATTTTCGCTAATAATGATAGTGAGAGATTAACTTTAAAAGATAAAGTAATTTCTTTATTAAGGAAAAACAGCATTCCTATTTACGATATTTCAGCAGGAGAAGGAGAATATGTTTTCGGCGAACCTACCGATTATATGAATGTAATAGATATGACCGATTATAGAATAAGATTGGGAGAAGATTTAGCAAATTTGGATTTAATAGATAGATATAGACACTTAATTAATGTAACTTTCGATATTGGAAAAATTGAATAAAAGGAGGAAATAAAATGATTCATAGTGAAAGAGGATTTGCCCCACGAATATTTCCTGAAGGGGGAAGCGGAGTAAGTTTACAGATAAATAGAGCCCAGTCTTTAGCTCCTACGGCAAGCCCTACCTATATAGAAATTAAAGAATTAGGAAGAGACGGAAAAGTTAAGTCTATAAGGCAGTCAGTAGAAGTTACCAATAGACTAACTCAATATGAAGAAGGAGAATTAGACCTTTATAGAGCATTAGCTAATAAACCCGATGCTAATAAGTTAGAGTTAACCGATTTCGCTTCTTCTCTTTTCGGAATAGGAGCTTACCTAAAAAACGATAAAGGAGAATTTAAAGGTTCGGTATGGTATCCCGGACAGCGTTTAGGTGGATTTACTATTGAAATCGGAGACCCTCGTTCTATGGTAACACGCACCTTTGATTTTTCGGGAGAAGATGTAAAAGTTTTGCAGTCCAATAACAAATACTTAATAGAACTTAAAAAAGTAGTAGAAAGCGGTGAAACTCCTACTACCGAAATTACTATAGGAGCGGGAGATTATGCTAATTATCCCGAGCCTTCTGAAGACCCTAATAATAGCGGAACTTATATACTTCGTGTAGTAAGAACTCGTGGAAGTGAAGTTACGGTTCTTACTTCTGGATATAGTTATGATTCTGGAACTAAAACTATAACTATAGAAAATACCGAAGTAGGAGACATCTATAAAATTTACTATTCTGCATCTTCTTATATAAGTGGTGAAAACTATTGGACTGATAATGATTCTATAGCTCCCGCAATTCCCGCTTATCAATGTTCTTTATACATCGCAACTGATAACTACTTACACAGAATAGAAAGTGCAAGAATAGAAGTAGCTTTTACTCGTGAAGACCATTACGAAATAGGAGTAGAAGAAGCATTCGCTCGTGGAGTAAGCTCTTATAGAGTTACTTTAACTTTAGGAAAAATTTTAGAAAAATTTACTTTAGAAGAGCTTTTAAGTGGAAAATCCGCAGGATGGGGAATAATTACTCCTAAAATTTTTAGTAACGACATAACTTTCTATCTTTTAATCTATAGCGATTTAAATAAATCTAACTTTAAACTCGGATATAAAATTACTAAATTAGCATTAACATCTTGGACTCCTGGAGATGCTTCGGTAGAAGCCTATCTTCGTGGTGGAGTAACTTTAGAAAGTGATAACCTATTAATTGCTAATAATTTAAGCGATTTAGGGTTATAAAAATGGATGTTAAGAAATACTTTATAGAAATTTCGGAAAGAATTACCGCTTTAGAAGTAAAACTTCAAGAATTAGAAAAGCATTTTACTAATCATTTGCATAATCATAAATTAGATAGGATAATAAATACTCTCTACTTTTTGACAGTAGTTGCTCTATTTTGCTATATTAAGTGGGGATTGAAATAGATTAGAAGGGGCGGATGTTTACCGCCCCTTCTTAAAGAAAAGAAAGGAGGAAAAGAGAATGACTAATAAAGAAAGAAAAGCAATAGAAAAGATTTTATCCCACTCCGCAAGCTCTCTTGTCGCAATAATTCTAAAAAATTTAGAAGTTTTAGAGCAAAATAACTCTCTAAAACACGAATTTTATCGTCCTTTAGTAAGAGAAAGTATTTATAATCATTTTGATTACATAAAAAAATTAATTTTAAACGGAATAGAAATAAATTTTGAAGGAGAGAAAAATGCAGAAAAGTAAAGATTTAGAAAGAGCAAGACAACAAATAGGCGAAGCAATAGAATACTTAAAAGCTAAAAAAATAATTAGTGATAACGCTATAGAATTTGAATACAATAACGAAACTTATCGTGTAGTAATGCCTACTTTAGAGCAAGAAATGGAAGTAGAAAGAGCTAAAACCGAAAAATTAAATGAATTACTATCTAAAACCGATGAAAATGGAAATCCTATTTATAAGTTTAAAAACCAATGGAAAGAAATTTATAAGAAGCGTGGAATAGATTTAGACGCCTACGAGAGTAAATTACAGGCATTAACTATAGATGTAGAAAATCTTTTAGTAAAATTAGCACAAACACAAGACCGCCCGAGAATTTTAGAATTAGAAAAACAGATAGCTAAATTAAGAGATGAAATAGCCGACATAACTTCTTTTTTAGTAGATAAATATCGTTACAGCATAGAAAATCAACTTATGTTCTTTTCCCGAAATTATCTTTTAAGTTTAGTTTTAGAAAAGAAAAAAGGAAAAAAGTGGGTAAGAGTATTTAAAAATTTTAAAGAATTAAGCAACTACAAAGATACGGGTTTAATTAAGGCAGGATTAACTTATTTAAGCTATTTAATAAATCCTGAAGTAAACATTATTAATGAGTAAGAAGTTAGATTATGCACCCATAATTAAGGAAACGCCATTAGAAAAATTAGCTCGCTCTTATGAAATGCAGACTCTATATAATCATAAAATTTTACCTTTTAGAAATAAAGAGCGTTTTAGCTATATACAGCTACTCTTTTTAAACTTATTAGAACGCTATCATCAGCTTTTAACTGACATCGCATTAGGAGAAGAGAATACCGAAGAAGGAATGGAAGAAGACCCTTTAAGAGTAGAAGGCTATTTCTTATGGCGTAATAAAAAAATAAAAGAACAAGGCAAAAAATTAAGAGAAGAAGAAACCAATTTAAAGGATAAAAATAATAAAGACATAGACCTTTATAAAATAACTTTTGAATAAAAATGGAAGAACATTTACGAACATTTGTAGAATTTGTAGCTTGTTTAACAGGTAAGGAAGAAACTAAGCGTGGTTTAGAAGATTTAGAAAGAACCGCTAAAAGAGTAGAGAAATCTACTAAAGACCTTACTAAAACTCAAGAAAAATTAGGAGCTTCTTCAAAGGAAGTAGCCGATAGGCAAAAGCTCTTAGGAAGAGTTAGTGAAGTTCTTAAAGACTCCTTTAAGCTCGCTACTCAAGAGTTAGGAAAAAATACTCGTGAAGTAGCTAAAAATATGGTTGCTACTAAGAATGGATTTAGAGTTACTATGACTTATACTAATGGTTTAAAAATTTTAAGTCGGACAGCCGAAGTTACGGAAAAAGGCGTCAGAGTATTAGGAACTTCTATAAGAGAAGTAGGAACAGAATTTAAAAGTGGAACTCCTTTAATAGAACAATTTTTGTTAGCTCTAAGAAGAGTAGCTATAGTTCTTCCCGTATGGTTTGTAGCTCGTAGATTAATGATGGGTTTTATCAATACTATTCAGGAAGGAATTCGTTATCTTTATGAAATGGATAAAGCATTTACTAAAGCTTCATTAGTTATTCATACTTTAGAAGATGTAGATAGAGTAAATAGACAATTACAAGAAGGATTTAAGAATTTAGCTTTATTAGTAGGAGAGTCTGCTACCGATGTAGCTAAAGCGTTCTATCGTTTCGGAACTTTAGGAATAGAAGCGGGAAGAGCTTGGGCGGGAGCTCAAGCAAGTATAAAACAAGCAGTAGCTACTATGGGAGATATAGATACTATAGCTCGGGCTAATGCTTTAGCTATTTCTCTATTAGGAGACACACTCGGCGACTACTTACCTGAACAAGAAATGATGAACTTCTTCGCAGCTAAACAAGTAGTCTTATGGAGATACAATCTAATGGAAGCTAACGAATTTGCACAAGCGTTAGAAAGATTTTTACCTACCGCTAAAACTCTAAACTTAACTTTAGACCAAACCATAGCTCTATTAGCTACTCTACATTCCGCTGGTATCAGAAGTTCAAGAGCAGGAAGACTTTTAAGGACTACTTTCCTTAAAATGATACAAAATTTACCACAAGTAGGAAAAGAATTAGGGCTTATAGTAAGAGAAGGAGCTGATACTTTTGATACCTTAATGCTTATTTTAGAAAGAATTAATAAAGTTTGGAAAGAAACGGGTGGGAGATTAAGTCCTAATCTTAACCGTCTTTTTAGACAAATCTTCGGCGGAATAAGAAGTCAAGAAGTAGCCCGAGCTTTAACCGTAATGTATGATGTTCTAAAGAGAAACATAGACCTAATTAATGCTGAAGGCATTCCAACTCAAGAAAAGATAAGCAGAATAATGGAAGAATTTAGGAAACAATTAGAAAAAGTTACTGATTCTTATCATAAACTTATAGATATAAATAAACAATTAAGGAAACGAATAGGAACTGAACTCGTAGAAGCATTTTTAAGAGTTATTACCTATTCCGATGATTCTCGTGAAGCTATAAGAAGGTTAAATGAATTTTTCAAAGCGTTATTAGAAACTTTAGAATTTATAAAAAATCATAGTAAAGAAGTAGCTCTAATTTTCGGGGCTTTAGCAGGTGTTACTATTCCCGCACTAATACAAAAAATTAGTGCTTTAAGGAAAGCCCTTATAACTTTAAAGGCAGTTATAATAGCTACAGGAACTAATATAAAAGTGGTTTTAACATCTATTTTAAAACATCCTTTAGTAGCTACAGTAGTAGCTATAATTGGAACGGTATTATATCTTTTAGATAAATATAGAGAAAAAGTTGAAAAATTAAGTGAAACTAATAAGAAATTTGCTGAAGCTACTAAAGATGTAAGAGAAGGAATTAAAGAAGTAGCTAAAGCTCTTAAAGAAGCTAAAACACCCGAACAATTCGCAGAAGCTCAAGAAAAATTAAGACAATTAATGAAAACTTTAGAAGGAGTTAAAAAAACGATAGAAGAAAAAATACCTTTAAAAGAAAGACCAAAATACTTAGAAACTATAGCAAGTCTTTATAAGGCTTTAGGTGATTTATCTCGTTCTCTGCATAGGGAAGAAGCCGAAAGAACTAAAGAAACAGCTCAAAATCTTTATACTATAAGTGCGGAATTAAAGGAACAATTAGATTTATTAGATAAGAGCGTAAAATATTTAGAAATGGAAGCTACGGGTTATTCTCGTATAGAAATAGCAAATGAAAAATTAATAGATTATGTAGATGAATTGGTAAATCAATATAACCGAATGGTAGATATTACAAGAGAAACCAATAAAGAAAAAGCCAAAGGATTAGAACATGTATCCCGAGAACAAATTTTAGCTTTATTAACTCGTAGAGAATACGATAAAATTAAAGAAGTTCTTAATTTACAAGAAAAAGACGAAAGAAAAATTTTAAAACTCCGTCAACTTCAATTAGATATTTTAAAAGAACAATTTAAATTAATTCAAAGCTATTCTTCTCAACTTCGTGAAACATTTCAATCCGCATTAGTAGATTTGTTTAAAACACAAGATATAGATAAATTCTTTACTACTATAAAAGATAAATTTGCGTCTTTATACTATGAAAGCGTAGCTAAATACATAACTTCTACTTTAGAAAAATCTACGGGAATTTTTAAAACTTTAGGGGAATACTTCGCAGGAATAGAATTAGGAACTATGGGGAGACCTATAGTTACTGCTTCCGAAATAGGAAGTAAGAAGTATTATGATGCTATAGTAGAAGCGTCTGAAGTAGGTTCTCGTTTATATGGTGGAACAGTAGAAGAAACTGTAAGAGAAACTACGGTAGGAAGAAGAAACCCGTTTCAACCACCCGAACCTATAGCAAAGGCATTAGGAGAAGGGGCTCAAGCTATAAAAGAAGCGGGAGAATACATAAAAGAAAGTGCTAAAGAAGCTACGGGAAGAGCTCCAACTCTTAAACCTTATTTTCCGACTTGGTTTCCTTTTAGTGCAAGACTAAATAGAATTTTTGGCGGTTATATTCCTATGGAAAAACCAAATTTAGGAAGATTAGCTATAGGAGCAATAGCAACGGGAGCAGTGACGGGTAATTGGGAAGGAGCTTTAACTTCCTTTATAGGTTCGGCTTTAATGAATGTCAATCCTTTATTAGGATTAGGATTTATGTTAGTAGGTTCTTTATTTAAGAAAAAGAAAGTAGTAAGAACTACATCTTGGACTAATCCGCAAGAAGCTAAGAATTTATTACCTTACTTAGGAATTACTCCGCCACCTATACCCGAGAAAGTATATGCTTTGCCTTCTTCCTATACTTTTGTATCTAATATTACGGTTCATATAGATAAAGTTGAAGGTGAGAGACCCGATATAGTAAACGAAATAGCGGAAAATGTAAGAACTACTATGCAAGAACAAGTAGCTAAAGAGTATTATCATAGTTTATTAAGGTCTATAAGACCTAAAAGTGTAGGATTCTAATGGCTACTTTAGAAGTAATAAAAGAAGAAAATATTTACTTAACCGAAGAGTGGAAAGTGGAAACACAACCACCTTCGGGCGAAAGTCCTTCTATATCTTTAGGACAGTCTTTTTATGATTTTATTTCTTTAGAAGACCAAAAAGAATTAGAATTTAGATATAACGAAATAGAGCAACTTTCTTTAGAAGAACTTAAATTTATAAAAGTTATGTTAACTAAAAAGGACGAAGTTAACATAGAAGATTCTAAAAAGTTGAAATTTATTATGTTAAAATCGGAAGCTCCTATTACTTTAATAGATTCTTCTTTTGAAACTGCTAAAGAGCTTTATTATAATTGGTTTTTTGATAAACCTTTAAACGAAAACTTTACTTTTAAAGAAGATAGCAATGTAGATGGATTAGCAGATTCTTTAGAAGTAGAAAACGGCACTTATAGCATAGTAAAAGAAGACTACCGCCCGCATATACAAAAATTAGAGTTAACTAACGGAAGAGCAAAATTAACTATAGACATACCTAACTCTTTAAGGACTGCCAATTCGTTTTATCTATACTTTAATATAAAAATGTTATCGGGTAAAGTAGATGTAGATGTAAATGTTTACTACGACGATGTAAAACTATCCCAAGCATGGCATCAGCACTTTATAGCGGGCGAAAACAATTACGAATGGATAGAGAGATGCTTAAAATTCTTAATTTATAGAATTCCTTACTTTAATCGGATAAAAATAGAATTTTATGGAACAGCATCTTTTTATATAGACAATGTTTTAATTACGAAAAATAAGAGCTTCTTTAGAAATCCTGAAACTTTTAGTTTAGAAGATAATAAAGAAACTATAGAAATAGAAAATTTAATAAACGAAAAAACCATTTACTTCTTTTTCAAGGGTAAAAAGAGCAACAACATAAGGCTTTATTGGGCGGTTATAAATAGAAACGCTTTAAAATTTTTAAAAAACTTATTTAATAAATTCGTTTTATTTAGGACTCACGACCGCAAAATTATAGTAGGGAAAATTATAGATATGGAAGTAGAATACATAAAACGGACTAAGAAACCAATTTTAAGTTTAAACCTAACAATTCAAACTATTTAAAGGAGGGAAAAAGAATGAATAAGAAAGAAACTTTAAAGTTAAAAGGAAGAGCCGAAATATGCTTAATTAAAAATGGAAAAATTATAGAAAAAGAAGTTATAGATAACTTAATAGTTTCCGCAGGGAAAACGAGAGTAGCTAATTTAATAGGTGGAACTAATACTACTTACTTTAATTATATTGCTATAGGAACGGGAACTACATCTCCTTCGGATAGCGATACCGCATTAGAAAACGAAGTAAAAAGAAAACAAGCTACAGTTTCAAATAATAATAATCAAGAAATTTTTGAAGCTACTTTTGATTTTGATTCTTCTGAAAGTTATGCTATTACTGAAGCAGG
>CAZJBU010000005.1:0-15359 GCA_964544525.1 uncultured archaeon | reverse complement strand
ACCTCCGACACCGCGGTTAACAGCCGCGCGCTCTACCTACTGAGCTACCCGGGCATAGATTCTATAATCATGTTGAGATTTAAAATTTTAATTACGACATTTGCTCATTTCCTACTCTGTGTTTTTTATTTTTATATACTACAAAATAATAATGATTATAGAAAAGTATGTAGAAGAAGCAAAAGAAGCACTTATAGGAAAAATTTTGGAAAAAGGAGAAAAAGCACCTTCCAGATTTGGAAATACCATAAAGACTGAACCTACCTTAGTAATTGTGGAAAAAGTAGAAGAGACGTGCTTGCCTGAAGGAGATATATGGGTTTTTAGTAAAGGAGAAAAATACTTAGATAGGATAGAACCTCAGCTTGATATGGCTGCTGAAAAATTGAAGTCATCCCCTATTACAAGAAGAGTTTCTTTACCTATATGGAAACCTGAAGATCATCTATACAAAATAACTCCTGCAATTACTGAAATAAGCGTTTTACCTATAGGAAAAGAACTGCACGCCACAGCCTTCATAAGAAGTTTGAATATACCCTTTTTCTTTGATTACAATTATGAAATTGTAAATTATACATTAGAAAAACTTTGTGATTGTACAGATTTTAAAAAAGGTACTATAGGGCTTCTAATATCAATACCCCATATCTATGAAAGAGATATTGAAATGCTAAGGAAGGATTATGAGCATAAAGAGGTTTATGGCGTTACAAAGCACGGCACTCATATCATAGAGACAGACCTTGCTATGGCATGGCATTCTGCACTAGATGCAGTATATAACGAAGGTATAAGAAAACGCACAGAGTATGGAGAACTCTTTTCTGGGCAGGAAGAGAGCATAGCTCTACACAGATGTTTCATAGAAGTTAAGAGCTTAGAGGAACTAACTATACATGATAAAGCGCCTTTCTCTAAAGAATATGGAATTGAGTATGGTCTTAATTATGTATTAGGCGCAGAGTTCATGGACGGACCAGCAAAAAAGAAATTAGTTAAGGAAGGAGAAACCTACACTTATGCTAGTAGAGCAAGATATTGCAAATTAGAAAATGATAGAGTAATCGACCAACTCTGGATATCCATAGAAAAATTAAAAGAAGATAAATACAGAAGAGATTGTTATATGGGTCTCTCAAAGCCTGAAGATATATTAATAGATGATCCTCCTTGTTTAAGAGGATATCAATTTTTTGCAATAGATAAGAATACATTAGGTGGTCTATTCTATATGCGCTCTAATGATGCTTATGGCGCTTTACATGCAAATATGTATGGATTCGCTCTACTTACAAAATACATAGCAGAATTAACAGGATTTAAAGAGGCTAAGTATTACCATCTTTCAAACGATCTACATATATATCAAGATTCGTTAGATGCAGTAAAAGAGATTCTATATCCAGAAATGCCTTCTTTCGGAAAAGAGATGCTCAAAGATAATTAATTTTTAAATTTTTACTTAGGTGTTTTTTATGAGAGTGTTTGTTGTTGGTCACAAAGCTCCTGACACAGATTCTATATGCTCAGCAATAGCATATGCGGAATTTTGTAACCTTTTAAAAAAGTATGAAGCTATTCCTGCAAGAGCTGGAGAGGTAAATAAAGAAACGAAATTTGTCTTAGAAAAATTTGGATTTGAAATTCCTGAATTGCTTGAAGATGGTTCAGAAAAAAATCTAATATTAGTTGATCACAATGAATTTTCTCAATCAGTAAATGGCATAGAAAAAGCTAATATCCTAGGCATTATTGATCACCACAAATTCAATTTTTCTTACCCAAAACCTATTTACATACTATGCGAACCCTTAGGTTCAACAGCAACAATTATTGCTAGAAAATTTTTTTCAAAAAGTGTTGAAGTTAGCGAAGATATGGCAGGTATTCTATTAAGTGCTATTTTGTCAGATACTGTCATATTCAAATCACCTACAACCACTGAAAAAGATATTAAGATAGCAAAGAAACTTAATGAAGTTTTAGGTATAGATATGGTGGAATATGGCATAGAAATGAAGAAAGTAGGTAGCGATATAAAAGATTTGAGTAACAGAGATATTATCCTTAAAGACTTCAAAGAATTTGAATTTAGTGGAAAAAAAGTAGGTATTGGACAAATAGAGCTAGTTGATATCTCTGAGTTAGAATCAAAAAAAGAAGCTTTGCTAAAGGAAATGGAAAAATTAATTGAAGAGAAAGGATACTATGGAATTGTATTCATGATTACAGACATAATGAAGGAAGGAAGTCTAATGTTATGTTTAGGTTGTGAAAAAGAATTTGAAAAAGCCTTTGAGAAAAAGTTGGAAAATAATGCTGCTTGGCTTCCTAATGTCATGTCAAGAAAGAAAGATGTCGTCCCTAAACTGATGGAAGCATTTTAATAATTTTCCATAATCCTTGTTTTATGAAGGCTATATCATCTAATATTGTAAGGGCTCTAAATGTAGGCGCAGTAGTAAACTGCGCAGATAATAGCGGAGCCAAAACTCTGCAGATTATTGGAGTCAAAGGATATAAAGGGAGGAGAAGGAGATTAGCAAAAGCAGGGGTAGGAGATGTAGTTTATGTTAGAGTTGTAAAGGGAGTACACAAACTAAAACATCAAGTGCATCTTGCAGTAATTGTAAGACAAAGAAAGGAATATAGGAGACCAAATGGATTAAGAGTTTGCTTTGAAGATAATGCCGCAATATTAGTTAATAAAAAATTTGATCCTATTGGTAGCGAAATCAAAGGCCCTATAGCAAAAGAAGTGGTTGAAAGATTTCTCCCTATTGGCAAAATCGCAAGCAGAATTGTATAAAATAATCTTATATTGTTCTCAATACCTCTCTTGGATCTTTTCCATCTATAGTAATTCTATAAGATGTAATAGCACCTATAATTTGCTTTATTCTTGTTTTCTCATCTTTTCCTAATAGTTCATCTTTCTTTAGTTCTGCTATTTTTTTAATATTTTCCATAGATACATCACCAACGATCTTGCTCTTATCTTCTTTATCCGATAGCTTGCTCAACTTAGTTACTTTTTTGATTAACTCAGATACTGGAGGAGATTTTAGGATATACTTAGTTGAAGAAGAATCTGCAAATATAGTTACTTCAAACTCCAAATCTTCAAAACCTTTTATCCTTTCCTCAACTTCCTTTGCTATATTATCAATATTTGGAATCTCTTTCTTAAGATTCTCTATCTCTTTTCTATCAAGTTTACCCTTACTTACCTTTATTGTATAGATAGGCATAAAGAACTAATGATATAAAAAATTTAAAGCCTATCTTTGTTAATGAAGGTAATAGAAAAAAAGGATAACTTTATAGAGGTTGAAGTGGACGAGGATCCTTCTTTCCTTTCAATAGTAGTAGAAAAATTGCATAAGATGAAAAATATAGAAAGTGCTGCGTTCGCAAGTAGGCACCCTCTTTTTGAGAAAATGAGAATGTACATAAAAGGAGACAAAATAAAAGAAAGTGTGAAAAAAGTATGTAAAGAAATTGAAAAAGAATGTGATGCTTTACTCACAAAGATTAAATAAAGCCATTTCTTTAGCAATGATTTCTTTTTCACCTTTATAATAGGCTAGCTTGCCTATTACATACAAAGTCTGATTTTTATGAAAATTGCTTTTGCAATTGAAAGACACAACCTTTATAGAACAAGAGCTATTTTCTATTGTTATAAAACAAAGATTCTCTTTCTTATAAAAGTATTTTATTGTGCCGAATGTACATAAATATTTGCCCATGCCGTTATCATTAGTAATATCACATACAGCAATTTTAGTGGGATGAAGATTTTGGGAATATAGATAGATAAATATCAAACCTCCAAAAAACAAAATATATGCTATTTTGAATAATTTCATAAGTTAATTTTATGGAATCTAAAGTAAAAAAAGGACAACATGTTATAATAACCGAGATGTTCCTCTTTAGCTTGGGCGCAATTATTGTAATCTTACTATATTCTCTTTTAAATCAATCGGTAGAAATATCTAAAGAAAAATATGAAAAAGAAGAATACCTTATCTTAGCAGATTATATACAAAATATACTATACAAATTTGAATTCTGTAAAATGTACAATTTCTCTTGCAGCTATAGGATAATATTGCCATTAAAACTAGCAGATGAAACATACAGTATTGAGCTAAAAGGTAAAAATATAACTATAAGTAGATTGTCCAAAGCAAGAGGTAGATTCATTCCAGAAACCGAAAGAAAAAGTTTGTATAAAAATATATCAATAGGGATGATCAAATTGGAATTGGACACACAATTTAATCTTACAGGGATAGGATTAAGTACATGGAGAGAAATGGTATTAGAATATATAAATAGTGAGAATAAAGTTATTTTAAGAAAATGAGAATTGTAGCTAAAAAGAAAGGAGGTACAAAGAGAATAAAAGTCATGTTCAACAGAGGAAAAAAAATTTGTGTAGTTGTAAAACCAAAACCTATAACAATCAGAAAACCTATTATATTTAACTATATCCCAAAAGTAGAAAGTAAAGAAAAAGAGGAAAAGAGGAGAGAAGAAAAAATAAAAGGTAAAGAAATTCCCAGCATAGAGCATTTTGAAAGAAAAAAAGAACCTTTTAGACTAGAAATAACAAAACCTAAACCAAAGATAGAAGGTCTAACTTTTCCTAGAATAAGACAAAATATAATACCTATTGAAAAAAAGATTTCTCCAGTTGAACTAAGAACGATAAATATCAAATATCCACTAATACCAGAAAATCCTAAAAGAAATGAACCTATTTTTGCATATGCTCACATATATTGGGACGCAAAGGAGGAGGAAATAAGATACAATGTGGTAGAGCCTCAACTAACAGAAAAAGAGAAAGAGTTACTTGAGATGATAAAGAAGTATATAAAAGAGAAAGTTGATATAGACTTCACAGGATTAAGAAAATATGAAGCAATAAACTATCTTCACAAAAAGATCGACGATGCTCTAAAATATTTTGAAGTAGCTATACCAGAAAACCTTTTGAAGGTAATGAGATATTATGTAATTAGAGACTTTATAGGGTTAGAGAAAATAGAACCTCTTATGCATGATGAACATATAGAAGATATATCTTGTGATGGAGTAAACATACCTATTTATATAGCACACAGAGACCCTAGGTTTGGAACAATAAAAACAAATATTGTATTTGATTCAAAAGAAGAACTTGACAACTTCGTTATAAAGCTTGCGCAAAGATGTGGAAAAGATATTTCGGTAGCAAGACCTTTATTGGATGGTATTTTGCCAGACTATTCTAGAGTTCAAGCTACCTTATCTACAGATATTGCTAGAAGAGGATCTAACTTTACCATAAGAAAATTCTCTAAAGAGCCTTTTACTCCAACAAAGCTCATATTGTATAATACCCTAGATATAAAGATTGCTGCATATCTATGGTTCGCGATAAATTTTGGCAGAAGTATATTAATAAGTGGTGGAACAGCAACCGGTAAAACATCTATGCTAAATGCCATCTCTCTATTTGAAAAACCAGAGAATAAGATAGTTACCATAGAAGATACAGCAGAGTTAAGATTACCTCATCCAAATTGGGTGCCAGAAGTGGCTAGAGAAGCAATCTCAATAGAAGGTAAAGGGGGAGTAAGCCTATTCGATTTATTGAAAGCTGCCTTAAGACAAAGGCCTGATAGAATCATAGTTGGAGAAGTAAGAGGTAATGAAGCCTTTGTACTATTTCAAGGTATGGCTACTGGCCACCCAGGTATGGCAACTATTCATGCAGAATCAATTGAAACTTTGATAGATAGGTTAACTACTCCCCCTATAAATTTACCTGCTTCCCTATTAGAAATATTGGACATAGTTGTCTTTCTAACCAGAACAAGGATAAAGAACAGGTTTGTTAGAAGAGTGTCTCAAGTAGTTGAGATCGCTGGCATGGATTACAAGGAAAAAAGACCTATAGTAAATGTACTGTTTAGATGGAATCCTAGAGAGGATAATTATAAAGTAGTAGGAAAGAGTGTAGTATTGAAAAAGATTAAAGATAGGTTTGGGCTAACCAGTAAAGAAATAGAGGAAGAAATAAAGCTTAGAGCTCAAGTATTGGAATGGGCATGTGAGAAGAGAATTACTAATCTAAAAGATCTGGCAATTCTATTTAGAACTTTCTATATAAACAGGAAAAAATTAGAACAATTAATAAAGGGGGAAATAGAGGGCGAAAAGGAAGAAGAAAAGCAACAAACCATAGAAAGTACAAATCAACAAAGCAAATAGGAGTAGGAATAAAAACATTTCCATCATATAAAAATTTTTCGGATATAGTTTTTGAATGGGATTGGAATACATCTATGGTGCTTTACTTTTGCATGAGTTGGGCAAAGAGATTACCGAGGAAGCATTAGAGAAAGTTATAGCAGCTGCTGGAATAGAACCAAACAAAGCAATGATAAAAGCAACAGTTGAAAATTTAAAAGATGTCAATATAGAAGAAGCTATAAAAAGTGTGTCCGTAGCTACAGTAGCTCCTGCTCCAAGTGCTCCTCAACAAGAAGAAAAGAAGGAAGAAAAGAAAGAAGAAAAGGAAGACAAAGAGAAGAAAGCAGAGGAAGCAGCAGCAGGATTGGGTGCATTGTTTGGATAACGCAAGAGATCTTGCAATATCATAGCATCAACCATATTTCTAGCCAAATATTTAATTTCTAGTTTTTAAATAGTAACTCAGAATTATATATCAATTTCCAGAACTACAGGGCAATGATCTGAAATAGTTAAGTTTGGAACAAAACAATTTCTAATATTAGATTCTAACTGACTCGATACAAAAATATAATCAATTCTCCAACCAATATTTCTCTCTTTTGAATTAAAAGCTCTTAGCCACCAAGTATAACCTTCTTCCTTGTTGAACTTTCTAAATGTATCTATGAATCCTAATTTAACTATCCTATCTATTTGTTCTCGTTCTTCTTTAGTAAACATAACATTATCCTCATTTTCTTTAGGTTTAGCTAAGTCTATCTCCTTATGGGCTATATTGAAATCTCCAACTAAAATTATCGGCTTCTGTTTTCGAAGAAGTTTAGAGAGATAGTTTATTAAAAAATCATAAACTTCTAGTTTATAAGGCAATTCTTTTTTATCTCTTCTCCCATGAGGTACATATACATTGATAAATATAAAGTTCTCAAACTCAAGTTGAATAAATCTGCCTTCCTCATCAAATCTATTATGCCCTATCCTTTTTCTAATCTCTATTGGTTCTATTAGTTTATTTCTACAAATTACAGCAGTTCCATGAAATTTAGAAGGATTGAAAATAGAGAAATAATCTATCAATTCTAAAGGTTTAATTATGTTCAAAGTTCGTAATTCTTGTACAGCAAGAATATCTATGCCGTAATTTTCTATAAAATTTGCTAAACCTTTTTTGATAGCAGATTTCCATCCACAAATATTAAAGGTAGCTATTTTCATAAATTTACTATACCTTATCTTTTAGATAATTATCGAAACCATAAGAGTTTATTGCCTCTATTTCAATCTTTACATTGTTTCTTATAAGAAATTGCAACTCTCTTTTAAGATTTTGAAGTTTAAAGTCTTTTATATATTCTAAAATATCTTTTTCAGAATTCGAAAGCTTTATTAAAATATTATCCTTGCTTTTCAAATATTTTTTGTAATCTGAAAGTGTAAGTCCACCAAACTTAACAGTCCATTTTACTTTGTTTTTAGGTGAAGGTCTTCTTTTCAAGAATAAAAAAGTTAAAAAAGTATAAATTGATTCTGGATCCATATCACCAAAATAGAATGCTTTCTTCTTCTCAAATTTTCTAATAAAATTCAGACACTTATTTGAAGGTACGCCCAAACTACACACAAGAAGATTTTGATGAAAATTATTTAAACATCTTACAGCCTTTTCAAAGCACCATTTCTTTTCAAATAAGATAATTCGTTTAGGATTTACAGGATTACCACAAATAAGAAAATCTTCAAAACTACACGATTTTTTCATAATTTTTCAAAGCATTCTTTTTATTAACTCATTTATAGCCTTTCCTCTATATCCTAAATCACCTCCTTGCTTATATGCTAGCTTTATACTTCTAAGCCCTCCCCTAGGCGGATGAAGATTGAAATGTAGAGATATCTTCTCATTAAGTACCTTACTCAGAATCTCATCAGAACTCTTTGCATTGCCTATTTTTCTTAAATTTGATGGCGTTCTCTTAAACCTTTTCTCAATTAATTCTCTTAATGTGTCTTCATCTATTTCTCCATAGGTAATATAATCTTTTGCCTTTTTCAGCATGCCTAAATAGGTTTTATCCTCTGGCACAACACAACAAGAAAATTTCTTTCTTAACCCTAACAATTTAAGAGTATCTTGTATTTCCTTTCTAACACCTACTCTTCCCCTTAGTCTTATCGCAGCAAGCATATCTAAACTATCCTGAAAATTTTAAATTTATATAACCAAATTATTTTAATTATGCCACATTGGAAGGATATATTGATTATCATATTGGCGCTTGCTTTAATATTTACCACAGGGAAAGATTTGTTTGGACCTATAGAAAAAAGTACTGAGAAATTTATCTCTATAAAAGATCTCTTCAATTTTGGTAAAGAAGAGATAAGTAGAAATACTCAATTTGAATTTAGTTCTGAAAAGATCCCGGAATCATTTCAATTTTCATTGCCAGCCAGAATGATTATCCGCTTAAATAAAACATCGACATTCTACATCGATGACAAAAAAGTAATTATAAAAGATAAGCCTGTTATCCTTGAAAACTTCACAGGCAAAATATCTTTTGCAAATCTATCACTTGAAGGAAAAGCAAGGAGAATAAAATTAGACGATACAATATTGGAAGGTGAAAAAGAGCTAGAAATAAAATCAGATGAATTTTATTACAACACTCTTACAATAGAAGATATTGAAATTGGAAATCTTATATTAAAGGAAGGAGATTTAAAGTTAGAGAAGCCTTACCAGCTTAGTGCAAAGATAAACAATACCATTATTTTTTCAAATTTCAAGGGGAATATTGTCTTTAGGATAGATGGACTAGAAGTAAAAGGCTCTTGTTCTAAAATTCAAACCTCTTTCCTAGAGGTAAAATAGTCATAACCCGCCTGCAATAACTTCTTATTGAGAGATACTATATCCTCTCCTTTCACTTTAAAGACCTCTTCTATAGCCTTTTTTAAAGAAGATAAAGATACACATTGAAAAAGTTTTGAAAAAGCGCCTAAAAGTACAATATTTGGGAAATTCTTTCCACAAAGTTTAAGAGATATAGAGGAAGCATCTACAACGTAAATATTACTTCTCATTTTAGCTCTAACCCCATTAATTAAAACCTTGCCTCCTCTTTTTAGTCTTTTCATAAGCCCTAAATCGAATAAACTTTCGTCAAAGATTAGGAGATAATCCGCATACTCTATAGGTTCATAAGTTTTTATTTTACTTTTAGAAAATCTCACAAAAGCTTTCACTGGAGCTCCTCTTCTCTCTGGACCATATTCAGGAAATGCTCTAATATCATAGCCATCATAAAATAAAGCAATAGCTAATATTTGTGAGGCTGCTTTTACACCCATTCCTCCTCTTCCATACAAAACTACTTCTTTCATAAAGATAATATTTTGATTTTATTATTTATGAAGAAAGGACAACTATTTTCATTGGATTTCACTATATCCTTGTTCATAGTAATTCTTGCTCTTATCTTTCTATCTTTTGTATGGTTTGACATAAAAACCAAAATGTACTCAAAAATAACAGATTGGGATATTGAAAAAGCTAATGAAATAGCAAGTATCCTTCTCACAGAAGGAATGCCAAAAAATTGGCACATTTTGAACAAGTCAGAGATTAACCAAATAGGTCTCATTTCTGACAAAATTTTAGATACTGACAAAGTAAATCGTTTCTGCAATTTAACTGATGAAAATGTAGAATTTATAAAGTATATTCTAAATTGTCCTTTTGATTATCGACTAAATATTCCTGAAATGAATATTTCATGCGGGAAAGAAATAGAAGAAAGGAACTATTCTTTTATTCTTAATATATCAAGAATTGCAATTTGCAAGGTAAATGATACAGCCAAATTATGTAAGATAAATATTATCTTTGGAAAAAAATAAAAATTATTCTATGGATATAGATTCTCCCTCCTGTGATTCTTCTTCCTCCTTCTGAGGCAATCCTCTGAAAATGTCCCTTATTAAAATAATATCACCTACTGCCATAACCGCTGAGAATGGAATCACTACTCCTTTCTTCTCTCCTATCAACCTTGAAAGATAGCTACCTCGCATGGCATCTATTATTATTGAATTTACTTTAAATTTGTCCAGATCCACCCTAATATCTCTTATCTTTCCACAGTACAGGCCTTGAGATGTAAAAACATCCTTATCTATGATCTTCGAAAGATTAACTACGTCTATTGCCATAAAAATTAAGTATTTAAAATATTTAAATAATATAAAGCTTGGACTTGCTCATAAATTTGCAGATTAAAGCCCTATTTTATAATTTAGCTAAAAAGCTAAAGTATGAACATTAAAAAGTTGCTGAAAGAAAGAGGAATAAAAATAATCTATAAAAATCACTTCGATAAGGAATTAAAAAGAAAAATTATAATCACTGGTGCTTCTTTTACTAAAGATTTTCTTCTAAATAGAGGCTTTAATGAAATATATCCTATTTCAGAAGCATCAGTTAGAGAGGTTGAAAAAATTAAGAAACTCATAAAAAATAAAGAAAAAAAGGAAGAATTAAAAGAAATTGTAGGTTTTGGCGGAGGAAAAGCGATAGATGTAGCTAAAAAGATAAGTTTTGATTTGAATTTAGATCTAATATTAGTTCCTACAGCACCTTCCCATGACGGCTTTATTTCAAAGAATTGTTCTCTATACTATGAAAATAGGAGAGAAACAATTCCAGCAAAATATCCTAAAAAAGTAGTTATTCCCCTTTCCTTATGGAAAAAATCTAAAAATTTAAAGAAGGCAGGAATTTGTGATATACTCTCTAATTTAATAGCATTACAAGATTTGAGCTTAGCAGAATCAAAAGGAGAGAAGTTCTCTGAGTTCTATAAGGAATTAAGTTTTGAAGCAGTAAGGAAAGTTATAGATTCAAAAAATGAAAAAGATTTGTCAGAGGCTTTGATTTTGTCTGGCTTGGCAATGGAAGAAACATCAAGATATTGTTCTGGAAGTGAGCATGACATTGAAAGATTGCTCGAAAATAAAATGAGAGGTTATTTGCATGGACAGCTTGCTGGAACAGGAACATTAATTTCTGCAAAAGTATATTCTATTTACCATAAAAAATTGCCAAAATTGAGATTTAACCCAGAAACATTGTTTGAAGATATTAAAGATAAAATGACTAAAGTAAAAGTATATGACTTTGCCCTAG
This sequence comes from uncultured archaeon, assembly GCA_964544525.1. GTDB lineage: Archaea > Aenigmatarchaeota > Aenigmatarchaeia > QMZS01 > QMZS01 > CAZCGS01. Next base: position 3,913 of record CAZJBU010000005.1, on the reverse strand, counting down.
AACCCTTGCTCGACAGAAACTTTAAACCAACCATTTTAAAAGATGTCAGCAAAGTAAGACCGGAGAGATATAATCTCTGGAATTTCATAGATTCCAAAAAAGTTAATTGGAACAAAGTAATCAAAGAGATAATAAAAGAATAAAATTTAAATTAATGTAAATTTGAAAAAACTTTCCTAATACTATTTCTGAGCTCCTCTATAGCGTATAAAGTGCTCTTGGTTTTTATAATATTTTTTATTGATTTCCAAGATTTGCCTTGTAAGCACTTAGCAATTAGAAGCAATTCCTCTTTTTCTTCTAAATACTTTTCTTTTCCTAAAAAATAATATTTAGCAAGTTCATATAAACAATCCCTACATGTCTCAAATGTTAAAATTTCATCTAAGTAAGCATCTATCCTCCTTTTTTGAATCTCAGTCAATTTTGGTTTGTATCCATAGCCTTTTAGATTCTTAAGAATTAATTGTGCTATTTCTGTCTCTAAAACATTGTAAGGATAAGATAAGCTATCTATAAACTTAATTAAGAATTCTTTTTGGAATAGATCTATATACTTCTTCCCAACCTCAGATAAAGATTTAGCAACTATTACAGAATATTCTCCTGTAGATGGGTTTTTAGCAGGAGAAATATGCAAAGGAAGATATCCATTTTTCAACCAAAAGGCTAATAAAGGATATGTTACTCCAAAGCTAGCCCCTATCCAATCATAACCTTTTTCTATTGCATAATTTTCTAATTCTTGTAATGCTTTGCTTCCTATGCCTCTCCTAATTAGTAAAGGATGTGTAGCTATCCTTATTATTCTCAATCCTTTCAATTTACCAAAATCAGGCTCTCTATAATGTTTTATAAATCTATCTGGAATAAGATGGCCTGAAAACTCTTCAACTTTTAGCATTTTTTTACAATACTCTTCCGACAAATTGCCTTCTATAGCTACTTGCAAAGCACATATAGTAACGCCTTTATCATTATCTAAAGAAAAAATTCTATGATGAGGTGCTTCGCAAATAATTCCAAAGTCATTAGGATTGTTTCTGTAATGGGCAGTAACAAATATCCCGAAATATTCTCTTAATTTCTTCTCATTTTTAAAAGCAAGTTCCTCTATATCCAGTTCTCTAAATACAGTTCTTTTTAAATTTACTTCACTCTCTGCTATATAAGGAGGTTCAGCATCCAACAACAAAACATCAAACAACCATTTTTCTATAGGATCTTCCTCACTATATCTTATAGGCTCTCTCATCTCTACCTTTCTGATCTTTACACCTTGCTCTTCCAATTCTCCTAAAAATCTTATATTAAAACTTCTTCCACATCCTTCGTAGCCATGGATTGTTGTAGCATATACAACTTTCTTACAATTCTTAAGTGCTGAAAAGAGTAGAGGCACAGGGATAGCAGAAGCTTCGTCTATAACCAAAATATCTGCCCTTGCCTTCCTTATATCAAATGGTTTTATATATTCCAAAGACCTATCTATTCCGAACTTTTCTGAAAGAATCTTGAAAAATCTAAACAATTCCAAAACATTTGTTTTTTGAGGAGCTGAGACTAATACTTTACACTTTTCTTTAAATAATAGAGATGCTAATGCAATACCTAACAAACTTGACTTTCCTCTTCCTCTATGCGAAGTTAGAACAAAAACTTTCTCTTTTCCTCTAAAAAAATCTTCTATACTTTTCAATGCATAAATTTGATCTTGTGTTTTGCATAGGAGATAGCTTTCTCTTGGGAAGTAATGGCTCTTCGGGATTATTAATTTATCTTTTTTTTCTTTTATAGATTTCTCTTCCTCATTCCAAAAGACAACATTACCATCTTCAAAAACATAGATTCCTTTATGTTCTCTCAACTTTTTTATAAACCATCTATTAAAGACAAATCTTATATCTGTTTCCTTAAATGGTGGGACTAATATCTTCTTATGAAATTTAGTGACCATCTTTTCAAACTTATCTAGTTTAGGCAATATTAAAAATATAAGTCCACCACCTCTAACTATACCTATTAGTCTTCCTAAATCATTAGGCATTATTCCTTGTAATAGATCTAAAATAAGAATATCCCAACTTGTACCTAATAAAAACTCACTTTTCTTGTATTCATATACATGCAAATTTTCTTTGTTAAAAAGTTTTTGGATTTCTTTTAATTTCTTATTTCCAGAATCATGCATTACAAAACAAATATCGATACTTTTTTTCCCTGAGATCTTTTTGTACTTTTGGAAGATCTCTTTAAGCAAATTCGTACTTCTTTCTAAATTACCGGCCAAAACAAACATTCTTCTTTCTTTTCTCTTTTTAATATTCTCCAAAATAACTTCAATTTTTTCTTCCATATTATAAATTATGAGAAAAAAACAATTAAGATTTCTGAAAAGGTTTGAAGAGGATATACTTAAAGGGAGAAAGACCTCTACTCTAAGAAAAGGTAGAATAGAAATATTTAAAGAAGGGGAAGAGATTGAAATAGTAGCAGGAGGGAAAAAAATAGGAAAAGCGGTTATCAAGAAGATAAGTTTTGTTAAATTTAAAGAAATTGGTAGAGAAGAAGCAGAGCAAGATGGATTCAGAAGCAGAAGAAAGCTGAAAAGAGCATTAAAGAAAATTTATGGAAAGGTTAGTAAGGAAGATGAATTTACAAAGATTGAGTTCGAAATGAAAAAATAAAATTTTAAATATTTTTAGATAGTTATTTTTTATGGTACACTCGAAGTTTATAAACCCTGAGAAATATAGTCCAGAAATATATGAGAAATGCAGAGATTTCTCAAGTTTGGAAGAAGTTTTAGACTTCGTGAAAGGAGTTCAAAATGGCAAAATACCTGGAATGGATTATGGTCTATGGTCTATAATGTATACAGGACGCAAAAGACCAAACGGAGATGAAGAAGTAAAATTCAGAATAAAATGGCCAGCAATAGGAAAGAAATTTGTTGATATATTAAAAATAATTCCTAATGACGCATTTATAATATTTGAGGATATAATATCTGCAAGAAGTTTAGAAGAAGATCAAGGAATTTTAGAATATTTAACCACTGTACCATATTTAACTACATCCCTTTCTTTTGAAGCGATGGATATATATAAATTATATTTCTCAGATAGAACAGAATGCCCCCTCGGAGACGATTTCTCTATTTACTATCTTAAAAGAATAGGCAAAGAGGAGAAAGAAAATCTCAAAAAAAGATTTAAAGATTACAACATTCCATTTAAAGAAGATTTTAATTCACTTAAAGCAGAAACCGAAATGATAGAACTACCAGGATTTCTAAGAAAAAGGCGAATAATAGATGACTGTACTAAAAAGAATATTATTAACTTATGCGTAGATTTATACAGCGAAGCATATGAAAAAAGAAAAGAAGGCCATTGGGAAGGAAAACTTTTCCATCCTATCTATACAATAAACTATGGAAGAAAAATACCTCACTTGGTAAAAGAATCTCCAGAAAAAGTAATAGATGCTCTCATAAATGTATATAATATTTTCGGAGGAGAAGGTTCTCCACTTTATTTTGAAGTAATGTGGAAAGGCCCTTTCTATGAGGTAGAAATAACCAACAATGCGGGACATGTAACTAAAGAAATTTCTATAACCTCTCCTTTCTCTGAAATAGATAAAGCATTAGAAGAAGTTTTAGGATAATAAGTTTATTTTTCACTTTTGAAATTCCCTCTTCAACCTATCAAAAAATTTTTCCCTCATTTCTCTATTTATATCTAACTTTCTATTTGCGATCTCAAAAACAAATTTTAGATAATCTTCAGGAACAAGCATCTTGTCATCTTCTTTTATAGGTAAAGAAAGTGTTTGGGTTCCATTAATTTCAAGAATATATCTTTCTTTTTCAAAAACAAAAATTCCAGAGTGTTTCAAACCAACCTCT
>CAZJBU010000004.1:0-16313 GCA_964544525.1 uncultured archaeon | reverse complement strand
CGCAAATTCCGTCAGGATTGCAAATTCCTATATCTTTATAAAAAAGATCATTACCACAATTTGCTGGAAGAAGAGGTTTCTGCTTTTTATGCCAATTAAGCTGAGATCTTAAAATACTTTCTTTTAGACCGACTTTCTTTCCCCATTCCATAAGTTTTTCCTCTATTTCAGCCCAACTCCAGTTACAAAGCCTTAGATAAGTTATTAATGTAAAACAACTTCTTTTTCTACCATCATCTATACCTTTAAGAATTCTCTTTATACATGGAGCAAAATATTCTTCATTCACTTTTATTCTGGTTTTAAGATGAGATACAGTTATAGACACGCTAGCTATATCAACCTTTTTACGAAACATATTTTTTTTCATCATTATTTCTTTATCTCTTTTTTTCTCTTTCAACCATGCCAAAATTTGTTTTATTCTTTTTTTCTCCATTTCTATTTTTTTCATACTTTCTTCATCCTTTTTCAGGAAAGCCTCGTTGTACTCGCTATCTTTTTCTTTTAGTTCTTCTTCCAGCTTTTTGATTTCTCTATCTAACTTTTTAATTTCTTTGCTGACCTCTAATCTAAAATATTCTTTTTCTAAATTATGCCACCAATGAAGAGCGTCTAAAATCAATTCATTTAAACATTCTTCCTCGTATTTGTTTAGAAATCCTAAATCTATTTTTATATCTTTAGGCTTTGCAGTACTTTCTCTAAATTCTTTTACTTCATTTTCCTCTAAAGGAATAGAAACTAAAAAAGTTTTTTCGTGCAAAGAATATGGTGCCCTAAACAAATGCCTAAGTCCCCAATCTTTTTCTATTTCTACAAATTCATAAGGTGAAAGTTCCGAAATTTCTAAATCTCCAATCAATTCCTTTATACTTCCTGCCAATTTAGAAAATTCAGATAGCAATTCTTCCTTTATCTGCTCTCTAAGAAAAGAAGACAATATTCTGGGAAGTTCTGGATACCATAGTTCTATTTTCTTAAAGTTGATCTCTTTAGGAAAATTTTCGAAAGAAATCCCTATATGAAAACCCCTTCTTCCAGAAAATTTGATTGTATATGTTTTTATTCCATAACTTTTGAGGAAATCTATCACTTTTATAGCAGTTACTTTTGCAAATTCTAATCCTTTACCAGAATCTATATCTATAATCCAATCCCATCCTTTTCTAAGTTCTTGATAATCTCTTTCTTTTGCGTTCTCAAGCCCAATTACATTTTTCCATCTTTCTACAGAGAGATGAAAACTAACAGCTCCTTCTATAACTTTAGAAACAATATCTTTTGGATAATGTAGCATACTTGGCCTCTTAAAATACACACCCTCTATATTTCTGCAAGCGAACTCTCTATCTTTAGCCGATTCCCATAAAATCTTCTGAAGCTTTTCGTTCGAATAATATTTCAATATTTCTCTTTGTTCCATAACTAAAAATTTGAAAATGAAAAACTAAAAGGATGTTATTTCCTTATATATATCCAGTCGGTGATTTGTTTTATTTCTAGATATTCTTCACCTTCTATATATAGAAAGTCTGCACATTTTCTATATTTTTTGTTTATATCTTCACAGTTAGCCAGTGTATAGGCTTTCTTTTTTGGTATATTGTTTAAAGAACTTTCTATATTCTCTTCAGCTATTTTTGGAAACGCTAGAGTAAAAACTAATAGAATTACCACCATAGGCAGTGCCCAATCTAACCAATCCAAACTTTTTTTCATATTTTTAATCACTTTTAAAGAATAAAAAATTTTATTATTAAAATTGCATTTTGTCGAATTGTTGCTATGCAAGTTTATATTGTTTTACACACTAAAAACAACTATGGCGATGATATACTCACTTAGAAATTTAAGTAGTGAATTGCAAAGCATAAAAGACTTTGGGGCAGGGAAATTCCTTATAGAATACTTGAAGGAAAAATACAAAATAAGAGAAGAAGGTTTAACTTTATATGTGGTGAAATTGCCTTAGGAGAATCCTTCAAAAATTGTCTATGAAGGAGATAAGAGAATGGAAAAGTATAATTCAGAGGGAGGATACCCTAGATCAAATTGGAACTTTAGATTTAAAAGAGAAGATGATCTAGGTATATTTTTGCTATCCCATATAAATAAAGAAGATCTTATAATAATGTGCCAAGAATTCGAGAGAGTACTTATGGCTTATGGTATAGAAAGCGATGTGCTTTGTAAATTATTATTTACAGCATAACAAATCACTTTCTTCTTTTTCTCTTTTTTCCTTTGCCTTTTACATTTTTCCACTTCCAACTATAATTTTTAATCTTTTTAGATTTTCCATACCCACATTTAGCACAAACTTTTTTTGTTTTATGGAAGGAGTGATATCCACACCTAGGGCAAGTAGTATGCAATGTTTTTTGTTTCTTTCCGAAACTTGGAGTACCTTTTGTCATAGAGAAATTTGTAGTAAAAATTTAAATTTAAGGAATAGCGTATAATACAGTATCTCCTCTAACTAGAATTCCAGGTAATTTGACCTTTTCCTCTCCTTTAGTCATTTCAACATCTTCTAACCACATGTTTAAATGAAGATCATGTGCCTTCAATATTCCAGAAATTTCCACACCGTTTTTCAATTTTATTAATATTCTTTTTCCTCTTGCTCTATTTAAAGCATCTATTGGTCTATTTTCTTCAGCCATAGAATAAAATGTAAAAAATCTTTTTAAAGGTTTTCTTATATTTTTCTTATGCTCGCGAAAGTTTTCTCTTTGGAAGGAAAAGTTAAAGAAGAGATAGAAATAAAAAATCTATTTTCAGAGAAGGAAGTAAGAGAAGATTTAATAAAAAGAATTGTTGTAGCAATGCAATCAAATAGAAGAAAAAAGTATGGAAGAGATCCTTTGGCTGGGAAGAGAACTTCTGCTCACTATCACGGCTCTAGAGATTTGCCACCTGACCAAAGAATGATGAATAGAGAAATGGCAAGAATGAAAAGAATTCATGGAGATTGCCCTCCTCATTTGTTTATGACTGCAAGATTTGTTCCGCAAGCTGTTAAAGGGAGAGCTGCTCATCCTCCAAAGGCAGAGAAAGATTGGAGCAAAAAAGTAAACAAGAAAGAAAAATTAAAGGCCTTTCTTTCAGCTTTACTAGCAACTATAAAATTAGATTTTGTTAGAAAGAGAGGTCATTTGTATGAAGGTGAATTACCTATAATTATTGAGGATAAGATAGAAGAATTAAAAAAGACTAAGGAAGTCTTCGAAGTTTTGAAAAAGTTAAACTTAGATAAAGATATAGAAAGAGCAAAAAAGAAAAAGATTAGAGCAGGAAAAGGAAAGAGAAGAGGTAGAAAATATAGAAAGAAAAAGAGTATACTTATAGTTGTATCTAAAAAGTGTAATCTTCAAAAAGCTGCTAGGAATTTACCAGGTGTAGATATTGTCTTGTATAATCAATTAAATGTAGAACATTTGGCTCCAGGTACGCATGCAGGAAGATTAGTTCTATGGAGCAGGCAGGCAATTTTAGAATTAGACAAAAAACTAGAGGAACAATTAAATAAATTAAAAACTACAAATTAGTTTTATATATACTTTCTCAATTCTTTAGCTGCCTTTTCTGGAGATTTAATGTTGATATATAGGCCAAATAGTTCTGCGCCTGCAATTTCCGTAATTCTTGGATAAACGCTCAAGTAGAAATGGAAAAATTCTGCTCTTGGGAAATTGTTATATACAATATTGTATGTGTAAAGATTTCCTAACACTTTCTTTAGTGCACTAAATGTTTTCTTGATAGTCTTAGCAAGAGTGTGCAATTCTCTACTTTTTAGTTCTTCTATATCTGAAATATGTCTCTTTGGAACTATATCAAACAAATAAGGAAATATAGATACGAAAGGGCAATAAGCTATCCAATCTTCATTCTCATATATTACTCTTACTTTATCCCTCTTTTCTTGCTCTATTGATTTACATATTCCACAATTTTTGCTAGTCTCAAAAAATTTTTCTAAGTTTAGCATTTTTTCTCTTATTCTTTTTGGAAATATTGGTGTACCAAGTATTTGCAAGTGACTATGCCTAATACTTTCTCCAGCATCTTTACCAAAGTTCTTAAAGATAGATACATAGCTTATACCATCGATTTTCTTTAATTCACAATACCTTTTTCTAGTAACCTTTAATGCTAACTCAATATCACTAACTTTCATGTCATAATAATCTGTCCCATGCTTTTCAGTTTCAATTAGAATCTCATGATAACCAAAGGGAGACAATGCTCTAAAGCAATTTGTTTTTTTCACTTCTTTTAAAATATCTTTACTCAGGGCAGGATATTTATTAGGTATTACCCTTACTTTCCAATTCTTTTTAGGAACTCTATAAATTTCTGCAGGTGTTAGATGTTCATTTCCAGGACAAAAAGGGCATGCCTTTTTTTCTTTACTTATGTGAGGTCTCTTTTTCCTTTTCTCTGCGATTATAACTTTTCTTTCTATACAATCCATCCTAATTTCATTCACTTCTTTCATAATTTATTTTCTTCTAATTCTTTAATTTCAACTTCTCCATGAGTTAAGGAGGCTAAACTTTCATACAGATCTCCTTTTATTCCGGCAGGAATCTCTATAATACAAGAGTAACTTCCATCATCATTCCAGATTTCTTTTAATATTTTTCCTTTACCTTTCAATTTTCCGTGTGCAATTCCTGCATACTTTGGAGGTATTTTTATAGATAGTTTTGCTGTTGCGATTACCAAAGGAATCTTTGTTCTTAGAGCGTTAATAAATTTATCTACCTGCTCCTCTGCTGGCTTATTAAAATCTACACTAATACCTGCCTCCTCAATAAGATTTAATATTCTTTGCAAAGGGATTGGCATTTTTGTTCTGGCATCTATAGCATTTCTTGCTATTAAATCTGCTATTTGCCTTTTCTTCTTTTCTATCAACTCCTTTTTCAGCTCTGAAGGAATCTGGAGCTCTCCTTCTTCTAAAATAATTTTTGCCACCTCTATTTTGTCTGATGTCCCAAATTCTTTTTGAAGTTCTTCATTCGAGTATCTCATCCCTTTCTCAGCATCTTTAAAAATTTCTATTACTAACAATATATCTTCTATATTTCCTATTCTTTTTGTTTTGTATTCATATGCCTCTTTTGCATTTACTATTATTTCAAATACTTTACTTCCTCTTCTCAAAATAGCTTTATGCATTTTTTGTTCCATTATTAATTTTTAACATAATTAAAATTTATTTGTGCAGGGGTGGCCGAGCCTGGTCAAAGGCGTGGGGCTCAAGATTTTGAGCTTTGAGCTCCTGCGATGAGAAACCCCATGGCTTAGTGCCTGCGCCGGTTCAAAATAAGGGCGCCTTCCCCGCCCTTATCAACCCATCCGTGCCAAATCTGAAAAATCCTTCCCTGCACCCTGAAAAGATATTACCCCTTCCTCACCGAAGAAAGGGGCTCTGCCCCTTTCCAAACCCCCTAAAGTTCTTGCATCACCTTATTGTTCTAATACCTCCTCTGGAAAAGGTTCGATCTAAAACAGAAAATCCGGCCCCCTGCACTCTTTTTTAAAAATTTATGATATTAGCGATTATGAAATTGATAAGAGAAAAACCTCCAGAGTGGCAGAGATATAGCAAAAAGGAAATAGAGAATCTAATCATAAAATTAAGAAAGGAAGGTAAATCTCTGGCAGAAATAGGAATGATATTGAGAGATAACTATGGAATCCCTGACATAAGAGCAAGTATAGGTAAAAAATTACAAAAATTTTTGGAAGAAAAAGGTTTGGCTCCAGAAATTCCTGAAGATCTTTTCAATTTGATGAAAAAAGCAGTTATTCTAAAAAAACATTTAGAAAAGCATAAAAAGGATATTCATAACAGAAGGGCCCTACAATTAGTAGAATCTAAGATAAGAAGGTTGGTAAAATACTATATTAGAAAAGGAAAGTTACCAAAGGATTGGAAATATTCTATTGAGCAGGCTGAGTTGTTAGTAGGAAGATAAAAATAAAATCATAAACTTTTTATCTTCTCAATCTCATCTCTTAATATTGTTATCTCTCTCTTTAAATCTTCTAGAACATCATCTAGCTTTGTGATTTCTGCTCTTGCTTCCATGCCAGGAACTTTTAAACTACTCGGCTTAAGTAGCCCGGAATATAAGGATTCTATTTTTTCATTTACTTTTTGGAACATTTTAAGTAAGGTAGCGAGGTTATCTCTTCTTATTCCTTCTAATTCCTGTGATATCTGCAAGAGTCTTGCTATATTCTTATTAAAACCTTTTAGTTCCTCTAAATTTTGAAGGATTTGTCTGTATCTTTCTACTTTTATAAACAAGGGTGCAAATTCTCCCTCTTCAGGAGAAAAAATTTCTTCTTTAGTTTCTATTTTTTTCTCTTCTAAAGTAGGAGGCTTTGGTAGTGTTGGAGGCTCTGACTTTACTTTTTCTATTTCCTCTTCCGGAAGTATTTTCACTTCTTTTCTTTTTTCACGAATTAACTCTAATAATGCCTGTTCAATTTCTTTGAAAGGATATCCTTCCCTTCTCAATATACTTGATATTTCTTTTATAGTTAATCCTTGTTCATATAATTCTTTAGCTTTCTTTTTCGCTTCTTCTATTTTCCTCTCTTCTTCTTTTTTTTCAGTATCAGACTTAGCTAATTCTTCTATCTCTTTCTTTATAGATTCTTCCTCAAAAGGAGAAGTGTATCCTGTTAATTCTTCGGATGTGGGTAATTTTTTATCTTCTAATGCACCTTTTAATTTTTCTATAAACTCATCTCTTTCAGGCATAATTTATTTTTTAATTTATAATTAAAATAAAAAGGAAACATCTGCCGAGGTAGCTCAGCCTGGTTAGAGCGCCAGACTCATAGGTATGAGTTTTGAGGGTATCCGATGATTAGCTGGGATATCTGGAGGTCGCGGGTTCAAAATAGGGGCGCCGCACCCGCCCCTATTACCCCTTCCTCACCGAAGGGGAACTACGTTCCTCCACCTCCTTAGATTTTTTCCTTGTATTGCACTGTAATGGGCTTCGATCCCTTTTCAAAAATCTATTAATAGTTCTATCTAATACTGAAAATCCCGCCCTCGGCAGATATTTCTTTTTACAAAATTATCTTACATATCTTACAAAATTCTTCATCTAATTCCTTTTTACTTAATTTCCTTGTCGATAAAGTGTTTACTAATTTTTTTATTTCTTCTAATGCTTTTTCGTTTTCTTCTAATTCCTTAAAGGAAAGGCCTCTCCTATTTCTCAAATACAAAGATATAGCAGATTTACTAAGATATAATCTATCTGCAATATCTTTCTTAGAAAAACCTTTGGATAGCAATTCTTTTGCTAATATAGATCTTATTGCTGGTAGATATACATTTGCAAAGATTTCACACTTCATAAATTTACAATGTAAATCTGTTTAAATATAAAATTATATTAGATATCTTGCATATTTGACCAATCCCGGCCTTTTCATTAAAATCTTTGCCAATAACCAAAGTTTTTCTCCATGTGCTAAATCTATTATATCTTCGCCTGTCAAATTTTCTGCTAAGAAATTGAGATCACTATTATTCATATTTTCCAAAACCATTCTTAATTTTGTAATTTTTTCAAGAGATTTCCCTCTACTCTCGTACCAAATTTCACTATATTTTTTAAGAAAATTCTCAGAGAAATCCTGTTTTTCAAAAGCCTCTCCTAAAACTTCTGCAGCAATTTTTGCTGCATACTGAGCTTCAAAAAGACCACCACCATGTATTGGATTGACATGCCTCGCTACATCCCCTATTAGCAGAAAATTATCTTTAACTATATTTTTAGTTATTCCACCTACAGGAATTCCTCCACTATTTACTTCCAATATACTCCCTTTTTTGAATCTTTCCTGCTCAGCTAACCATTCCTTTAAGTAACTTATTGCAGATTTTTCTATATATGATGCGATCCCAACACCTACATTTGCAACATCCTTTCCTTTTGGAAATACCCATAGATAACCTCTAGGGAATTTCTCAGCATCAAAGTAAAATTCCAGATAATTTTCATCCACTTCTATACCTGCCATTTCAAATTGTGCTGCACTATCATAGTCTTTAACATTTAAAGAGGGAAAGCCAGCTTTCTTTGCTATAACACCTTCTACCCCTTCACAAGATACTATTACTTTAGCTTTTTCAGTAAATTTTTCTCCTAAGAAAATACCTTCTACTCCAACTATTTTTCCATTTTCTTTTATGAGATCTGTTATTTCTGTTTTTGATTGGATATATGCACCATTCCTTGCTGCCTTCTCAGCCAGCCATTTGTCAAACAGCTTTCTTTCTATTATATAACCTTGCACATCTTCAAACTTTATTTCAATACATTTTCCGTTAGGAGCGTAAATCAAAGCGCCCTTTATTTTAGCCCTTATACATCTCTGTGGAATATCCTCTAAGTTTAATCTTTTTATAGAATTTGCCGAGATTCCCTCCCCACACCTTTTCGGAGCACCTATTTCTTGTCTTTTTTCATAGACAGCAACGTCTATTCCTTTTTTTGCCAATTCCATAGCAAGCCTTGTACCTGCTGGACCAGCACCTATTATAATAACATCCCTACTATTATTTTCCATTATATTAAAGAGTATTAAACTTTAATTAAAAAAAATAAAGAAAAAGAAAATTATTCTTTCTTGAACCTTTTCTTAAGCTTCTCCAGAATTTTTGATATAGTTGTATATTCCATCTCGCTTTCCTCTAACCTATGAGGTTGGAATGGTCCATTTCTTCTTATCAAAGAAGCCATTAGATTTGCTTCTTCTCTTGCTTTATCAAATGCAGGATCATCAAATAGATCTACAGGACCTTCCAATTTTCCATTTGCTAGTTGAAAACCTAAAGCCACTACTCTTGGTGGTCCATCAAATCTCGTCATATTTGCTTCTATTTCACTTACTGGCATTAGAGGACCATTATGCGAACCTCTCATCCATCCTGCAACAAAGTAAGGTTCTGCAAATGCTTCTAAAATTTCACCTACTGCTGGGAAGCCATGTTGAGCCCTTACTATACAAACAGGATCATCTTTACCTACATATTTTCCTGCTATTAAATTTAATCTTGAGGTTGAAGTTACTGCTGCAATTTCATCATCTTTCTTTCTCCTAACCTCAGCAACTTCATATCTTCCTACTGTACCTATCAAGGCAAGCAAATCATAAAGTTCTTCTGGACAATTTAGCCATACTGACTTATTTTCCTTAACATCAAACACCTTGAATTTAAATCCCTCATGCATAGAAGGATCTATCACCAAACCAGGAGTGTTGAAAGGATCAGCAAATATTTTATACAAAGCCAAATTCCAAGCTCCTGGTTCTGTTTTATCAGCCATAAACACTATTATTGGCTCAGACGGCCTTTCCTCAAATTCCATTTCCGCTACTCCTGGACCCATTCCTTTCACATTTCCTGAGAAGGTTGTTTTTAATATATCTTGACCCGCTCCATAAAGTTTTAACTTCTTCGCAAGTTTTGCTGTTTCAGTAAACACATCCCATGCTAATTTATGAATTTGCTTATTTCCTACTCCTTTTCTATGAGTCATTATCAACTCTAAATCATCTCCGCATCTGGTTACATAGTAATCTATTATGACCTTTTTCTTTAATGCTTTTGCTAACATTTTGTCTGCCATTTCTAGAATTGCTGGATGACTGTGGCTATGTCCAACAAATCCACCAACATCACATTTAATCACAGAGAAGGTTATTCTTGCCATAATATTCTTAATTTATGTATTTAAATTAAAATTCTCTCCTTGCCTCAGAAAAATTAACTCTGTCAAATTGTATCTCTTCAACAAACTCAGCCCAATCTTCCTCAGAAGATTTTTTATTTGTTCCCTCTTCACCCTTTTCCACTTTTTCATTTGTCTCCTTTTTTTCTTCTGTTACAATTTCGTCTATATTCTCAATTGCAAGTTTTTCCCTTACTTCTTCTAAATCATAATCTTTTTCCTGTTTTACTATTGCTTGAATTGCTGAACCACCATCATTTTCATACCTAGGAATGCATTGAGCATGAACATGCATTATTTCTTGGCCAGCTGCTTTTCCAACATTTATCCCGAGATTATAACCTTTAGCACCCAACACTTGAATAGCCCTTTTTCCAATTTCATTTGCAATTGCAAATAGATATCCTACTTCTTCCTTTGACATATCCATTAGAGTATCATAATGCTTTTTAGGTATTACAAGAGTATGCCCCTTCGAGCAAGGATTTATATCAAGAAATGCTACCACTTTATCATCTTCGTATACTTTAAATGCTTTTATCTCTCCTCTTACGATCTTGCAGAATATACATTCCATAACTTAGAGGTCGATAAAATCTTTTAAATATTTTGTCCAGAGAGGTTTCCTCTCTTTTTTAGAATTTTCTATAGTTTTTAGTATAGCCTCTTCATAATCTTCTGGCTTATCTATTGGAAATCTTTCACCATATGTATTTTCTAAAAATAAGCCTTCTTTTCCAACTACTATTGCCATCTTTGGGTTTTTTGGATCAAAGCCAAGACATATATATCCATTGACCTTTTCTTTCAAATACTCAACAATTTTGGTAATCTCTATGTCTTCCATAATTATCTTTTTCTACCCTCTTTCTTAATTTCTTTTATTATTTTAGACAATTTTCTAACATTCTTTTCTCCTATTGTACCTGTAACAATAATATCTGCACCTGCCTTTACCTTTTCTACAGCAACTTTGTAATCCCTTATGCCTCCACCTACAATTATAGGAATAGATACCAATTTTCTAGTTGCTGAGATTATCTCATTTGGTACACTATTGTCAGCACCAGACCCTGCCTCTAAATATACAAGCTTAAATCCCAACATTTCTGCAGCTAAAGCATAACTTGCTGTTAAATAAGGCTTTGATCTTGGTAAAGGCTTTACATCGCCTATCCATCCTGCTGCAGAGTTTTGGCCTGGCTCCGTTATTAGATAGGCCATAGGAATTGCTTCCAATTTCATTCTTTTTATAATTATAGAACTCTTTGCTTGAGCGTCTATAATATAATAAGGATTCCTTGAGTTTAAAAGGCTCATGTATAATATTGCATCTGCCAATGGCGATATACAATTAATATCTCCTGGAAACAATATAATAGGTATTTTCTCATCCAAATCTCTAATTTGATTTATGGTTCTATTTAAGAGTTCAGCATCTACACCTAAAGAGCCTCCTACTAAAAAGGCATCTGTTCCAGCATCCAAAGCCTTTTTCGCTATTTTCTTTCCTAATGAATTCTTTTCTTCTTCAGGATCTATCAATGTAAAATGCAAAGCGCCTTGAGCTTCTATCTCTTTTTTTATAAATGAGAGTATCTTACTCATAAAATTAAGGTTGTCTAATATTATTTAAAGTTTATCTATTGTATTTCGTCTCCAAAATATCTTTCATCCTTTTTATTTTTTTCTCACCCAATCCATTTACCTTTAAAAGCTCAGTTTTACTAGCATTAAATATCTTAATAGGAGCTCCAAACTTTTTTAGTAACTCTTTTGCCAGTATAGTATTTATACCTGGAAATGAAGCTACAAGATATTCCTGCATTTCTTTTATTGATTTAGGTTTCTTTTTATGCAATTGAACTCTTTCCTTTTTTTCACTTTTTTGTTCCCTTTTAGCTAGGATATATAGAAATCTAGCTACTTCAGCTTGATTTCTAAGAAATACTAAAGGAATTGCATAATCAAGAGCAATTGAGGCTATTGCCCCATATATAGCATTGATATTGACATTCCCGTAATAATCATTTCCTTCTATAACAATAAGGCTTTTTTCATACTTTTCTTTTAGTTCTCTCGCTTGATTGAATAATCTTCCATCAATGATCCTTGAGACAAAGTCTTGAAAAGTTTTTCTTTCTATACAGACATTTCCTTCTATTAAATAATCTCCTATATGCAAATTTTTTACTTCAACTTTACAACCAAAATTTTTTAAAATTTCAGGAATCTTTGTTTTGTTTTCTCTATAATCATAAATTATAGTTGGCATAATATATTTAAGCAATAATAAAATTATGGATTGGCTTATCTTTGTATTAAATGCTTTCTGGTTAATTTTGCCAGCCTATGCCGCAAATTTTTTTCCCGTTCTAGTTAATGGAAAATGTCCTATGGATTTCAAAAAGAAATTCTTTGACGGAAAAAGAATCCTTGGCAATGGAAAAACTTGGGAAGGCTTCTTTGCAGGTATTATTTTTGGATTTTCTGTTGGTGTTTTACAAGTTGCAATTCAACCCCTTTTGCCATTACCTTTATTTAGGCATACTTTTTTTACTATTTTAGTCTTAAGTTTAGGCGCTTTAATTGGTGATTGCATTGGCTCTTTCATCAAGAGAAGGTTTGGTCTAAAGAGAGGAGCTCCTGCCCCTTTATTAGATCAAACCGATTTTCTTATATTCTCTTTAGTTCTTCTAAAATTCTTTGCAAGTTTTAGTTTTCTAACAGTACTTTTCTTAATTTTGATAACTCCTCTTCTTCACCTAATTGCTAATATCTTTGGGTTTCTTTTTAAATTGAAAAAGGAACCTTGGTGAGAAAGTGAGAAAAGTCATCTTGTAATCTCCTGCTTTTTCATAAATTCTAAAAGTTCTTTTGCTTCTCTATCTGTTTCAAAAAATTTTCTTGAAGGCTCTAAAATTTTTATCAATGCATCTGCAACAGCATTTTTCAAATCCAGAGGATGCAAATTACCTTCTCTATAACTTTTTTTCAATTCTTCAAAAGAAGCAAATTCAATTTCTCCTCCAAATTTTTCTGGTCTTTCTATTTTTAAGCTCTCAAACTTTCTGAATATAATATTTTTGCATATATCTAGTATAGGATTGTTTTCTACTTGCTTTTCTGGACAATAAGCCTTTTTAATTTTTCTTCTTATTTCCTCATCACTATCATGCACGAAAATAGCACTATCAGGCTTGCTTTTACTCATCTTTAAATCTATATTCTGAAAGCCTGCCTGCTCTGCGCCCATTCTTTTCGGTTCTAACAAACCTAATAACAAATGATGGTGAATGCATATAGGCTTTTTAAACCCAAGTTTCTCTGCCACTTCTCTTGATAGTATGGTAGCATGTCTTTGATCCATTCCAAGTTGGCAAATATCCACCCTTAATTCAAATGGATCTGCAGCTTGCATAGCCGGATAAAATAGCATAGCTGTATATAGCATATCTCCTTCTTTTCTTCCCATAATTGGGGAACATCTTAGCATTCTCCTTATTGTTGTTATTTTAGCAATAGAAATCACTTTTTTCCAGTATTCTTTATTATCAACAATGTCACTTGTCCATACAATTTCAACTTTATCTTTGTCTATTCCAAATGATTCCCAAACTTTAACTAAGTATCTTCCAGCCATCTGAATTTTTTCCAAATCTCCCTGCATTTTGTTGTTAATCCATGCAAACCAGTCAGCTACCAATAGTTTGAATTTACATCCTGCATCCAAGAAATCTTTAAGTTTTATGGCTCTCATTAGTCCAGATCCTAAATGTGCGAGACCACTCGGCTCAAAACCATCATATGCAATTGGCATTTCTTTTGTTTCTAATAATTCTCTAAGTTCTTCTTCAGTTATAATCTCTTCTGTTGGTTCTTTTTTTATGAGTTCTATCCTTTTTTCGAGGTCCATAATAATAGTTCAAAATATTAATTTAACTAATACATTCCCTACAATTTTGCACTAAAAGCATACCACAGAAATTTCTAAGCGCATTTATCTTTTCCTCTTCACTTAAAGCAGAAAAACTTTTATCTTCCTTTTCAAGGCTTGATTTAAATGCCTCTACCTCTGGAGGCATACATTCTTTTTTTAGTACATCAACTTCTTTTAGATCATTTAAATTGGTTTCTAATTTTGTCCATGGCGTCCTTCCAATGTTATAACCTTTCTTGCAATTGTTATACCATGAGCTACATAGCAAGGAAGGATTATATTGAGAAAATAGCTCAGATTCAAGCATCGCAACAAATTGCTGTACCTTTGTTGCTGTTATATATAATATAGTGCCTTTTGCTATATGGTAACCTCCTATTATTAACCCTGAAGTTCCTTTTTTTGCTGTACCCCATATAAATCCTTGAGCAAGCTCCTTCCAGAAATAATACTGAACAAAATATTTATACAAGATTGGAACTATAACAATAAGAGTAAGCAAAAAAACACTTACAAGCAAAATCATCTCCGCTGAGACTCCTTTTTTCTTCATAATTACTTAAAACTTTCAAAACCACTAAATATTTGCGAACTTATTTTATCTAAAAAAGGCATAAGTTGAGTATTAAAAAGGATGGTCAATCCTCCAACAACAATTGCAATTAATATAATCATCAGTAATATCTTTATAAGCTTCTCAGATGTCAAAGATACCATAAATCTTCTTATTAAATATCTTATTAATATGCTCTACATACCTTATAAAATCTTCAAAATCTCTTATCTTTGTATCTAATCTCATTTCCCATATATATCTATCTTTCTGAAACATCTTAGGATTCTTTTTATAATAATCACACGAGAAATTAAGAATAGAGCAATAAATATTATCCGAGTTATAACCTTTTCCATTTAAGATTTCTAATAAGTTATTTCCTATATCTCGTAGCAAAGGTTTTAATTTTTCGATAATATCACCTTCTACCATGATTAAGTATTGATTATCATACAGCCTATCATACAATTCCAAAAGTATTCTCGGATTGACTTTGCGATTTTCTACTATAGAAATACCTTCTACTATTTTTTCAAAATGTTTTTTAACATATTCTTTATGGTTATTTTTTAGCTCGCACTCTTTCAGAATTATATCTATTTTTTCTAATATTTCCTTACCAATACTGCCCCCAATTCCATAAATTAAAGAAATATTAAAAAATTTATATATGGGAGTAAATCTTAAAGATATTATTCCAGCGGAGCAAATTTCTTTGGAATTTCTGTCAGGAAAAGTTGTGGCGATAGATGCAATGAATTTCTTATATCAATTTTTATCCTCTATAAGGCAGAGAGATGGCACTCCTCTAATGGATTCAAAAGGTAGGATAACTTCGCACCTCTCAGGATTTTTTTATAGAACTGTCAATTTCATAGAGGCAGGGTTAAAACCTATATATGTTTGGGATGGAGAGCCACCTTCTTTTAAAAAGAAGGAAATTGAAAAAAGAAAAGAATTTAGAAAGGAAGCTGAGCAAAGATGGAAAGAAGCTTTAGAAAGAGGAGATTTAGAGGAGGCAAGAAAATATGCCAAGGCAGCCTCTTTTGTAGATGAGACTATGCTTAGAGACTCAAAGGAATTATTGAGGGCAATGGGATTACCAGTTATCCAAGCCAAAACAGAGGGCGAGGCACAATGTGCTAAAATAGTTATAGATGGAAATTCCTTTGCTTGCGCTTCTCAAGATTATGATGCCCTTCTCTTTGGTGCTTTAAGATTGGTAAGGAATCTTTCTGCCAGGGAAGAATTGGAGATTATACATCTAAATCACCTTTTGGAAACTCTTGGAATAAATAGAGAACAGTTAATATTGGTAGGTATTTTAGTTGGTACAGATTATGCTCCTGAAGGTGTAAGAGGAATAGGCCCAAAGAGAGCTCTTGATTTAGTAAGAAAGTTTAAGACTGTTGAGGAGATAGAAAAGCAGGTGGATTGGGAACATGAGACCAGCATTAGAGAAATCTTTGAATTTTTTCTCAATCCAGAGGTTGAAGAAAACTATGAGATAAAGTTCGATAAACCAGATCCAGAGAAAATAAAAAAGATATTATGCGATGAACATGATTTTTCAGAGGAAAGAGTTTCTAAATATATTGAAAAGTTAGAGAGAGGAAGACATACACAAAAAAGTTTATTGAGTTGGTAATCACAAAAATTTAAACTTTATTTACAAAAACTTTTATACCAGAAAATCCCGGCGGGAGCATTTTTTAGCTCCCGTAGTCTAGTCCGGTCAAGGATGCCGGCCTTTCGAGGAACCTTTATAAAAGGTTCCATCCAAAAGAAAGGTTTGAGTTTTTAACGATGAGAAGAAAGCCGGTGACCCGGGTTCAAAGCGGGAAATCCTTCCCTGGAAGGGGCTCCGCCCCTTTCCAAACCCCTAACGAAAATACTTCCCTGCACCCTGAGAAAATATATCTGCCCTTTGATCATCCCTTCCTCACCACAGGGGAACTACGTTCCTGCACCCCTAAGTAAGGAACAAACTTCTCTTTCCAAACCCCCAACCAAATCTATTTAAATAACAAAA
>CAZJBU010000003.1:4838-18461 GCA_964544525.1 uncultured archaeon | reverse complement strand
TGTGTAGACGCAAAAGCAAATCCAAGCGCAAGTCCAACAGGAAAGAGATGTTGCCCATCAGGAAGTACTTTCTTCAACACAACCTCAGGCAATTGTGAGTGATTCAAATTTTTTTCTTTTTTTTAGATTATTGTTTTAACCAAGACTTTATCTACTCCATACAATCTTGAGATAATAGTATCTACAAGTTCTTTATGTTTCTTGTATTTCATGTAATTAAATTTATTTAATTTTAACACTATGGTATTGCCATCTAATCTATCTACCTTAACTTTTGGAGATATCATGTACTTTAAAAAATCTTCTAGATTATCATAGTATCTAATAAATGAAATTTTCTTGCCTAAAATTTTAGAAAGAGCCATTCTCTGTTCATAAGATACCTTACCATCCTTTGGCAAAATATAATAGACAGTATTATTATTTTCTATGCAATCTTTTGGAAAGAGAGAGGTCGTTGTTTGAAATACCGAGATTAAATACATCGTTCTTCTATCAAATGTCCTCTCCATACTTTACACCTGCTACTGTTACTAAAAAAGGTTTTCCTAGCATTTTACCAAAATCGCTCGAAGTTTTCTTAACATAAATAACTTTTACATTTTTATCCTTTGAATACTTTTCAATAACATCCAAAATATTTTTGGGGCAAGTGCTTGCAACATAAACTCTTTTAATCTTTCCTTCTTTTAAAAGTTTTAATGTTCTTTTCGTACCTATGACAAGTTTCCCTTCCCTAGCAAACTTAGTTACACTTTCCATTTTAACTTCACCATTCCTGTTCCAACTGGAGATATCTGACCCACCATTAGATTAGCCATTAAAGTATTAAATTCTTCTCTTTTTCCTAATACGCAAGCTTTAAATAGCTCTTTTATTGTTTCCTCAAAGTTTAATCTTAGCAAGACGCTTTTCTTCTTTTTCATCAATCCATATCTATTTGTAGGAAGCACCTTACCAAAGAAACACATTAAATCAGCGATAAGACCCATGTATCTTCTATCTACATTAATACCTTGTTTTTGTAAGGTATCGTCTATTTCATTTATTAGCAAAGTCCTTGCAGCCTCTATACCCAAAACTTTTTCTAACTGCTCAAAATCGTTTGTATAAGTTCTGTAAGGATCTACCTCTTCTATTTGCAATATTTTCTGGAAATTACCTCCATATAATTGAACTACCCACTCACCATCAATTTCTGTTACATACGTTTTTTTAACACCTTTAATACCTTTTATATGAACATTTAGTAGTTTATCTTTTAGTTTCCTGAATTCTTTCATGTTAAGTTTTTTTGAGTATACATACAATTTATCTTTAGATATCTCAACCTCTATGCCCTTTACCTGCTTAAGTATTTTTTCTTTAATATCTTTGTTATCTAGATTATGTAAAGAAAGTTCATTTTCGTCTAATTTTATTTCGACTCTCATATTTAGAATGTCCAAAGATATTGAAGTAATTACATCTCTCAATCTGGTTTCTACGATCCTAGATGCTACTCTTTTTGCAGTTTCCTTCTTTCCATCTTTTGTATAAACAGTAGTAATAAAGTCGATATTCTTTCTCTGATCAAATAATTCAATGAGTCTTGGTAAACCTAAACTCATATGGATGGCTGCGCCTCCTGCCAAATGGTAGGCTCTCATGGTTAATTGAGTTGCAGGTTCTGACAAAGAGTGAGCACAAACTATACCTATTGCTTCTCCAGGTTCTACCTTTGCCTTTTCTATTAACTCTTTTAACCTTTTTTCCAGTTCTTCTTTTTTCTTTCCTCTTATATTGTTAGCCTTGCAATATTCTTCCAGCCTCTTATATATCTCTTCCATCATGGTCATAATATACTCTCTAAATCTATTTTACCTTCGTCAGAGTTATAAGGATAGACATTATCGCCTAATGGCTCAAACTGTATTACCCTACCAGCCTCATCCCTAACAAGGCCATCATAAGTAACTTTTATATCATGTAAGCAATGCATTATTCTTCTTTCTAAATAACCAGAGTGTCTTGTTTTTAATGCAGTATCGCTTAAACCTTCTCTAGAGTTAAGTGCGTCAAAGAAAAATTCTATAGGATCCAAACCTTCTCTGTAATTTCCAGCCACAAACCCATAAGCCTTTGGATGAAGCTCAAACTTCTTAAAGTGAGGCAATGTCCTATTATAGTAACCTCTTGTTATCTTCTTACCTTTGCTTTTCTCTTGTCCTACTAAACCACAAATTTGTGTTATATTAATTATTGAACCTCTCGCCCCAGATTCAGCAATTTTTATAGAGTCTTTTTCTATAGGTATATGCTCCCTAACAAACTGTTCAGCCTTGTTTAACACAGCCTCTAATTCAGGTAATGCAATATCATCACTTACTCCTCTCTTTCTCTTTCTTATATACTCTTTAATTGCATTCTCGATCTCTTGTTTTAACTTTTCTTTTCCAGGTAGATCGAAGTCAGAAATTGACAATGTATAATTTAATCTTAACAGAATAAGTATAGAAATTCTGGTAATTTTATCTAAAAATTCAGCAGCAAAGTCACTTCCATATAATAAATCTATTTTGTTTAACAATTTTCCTTTTTCAGCTCCAATTGCTGCCTTATCAATTACACCTTTAATTAACTTTCCATCCTTAACTACAACATAGGCATCGTGCACACAATTTTCCTTTCTACATTTATAGCATTTCCTACAAGAACTTGATTTGAATTCAATATTTAATCCTTTAGGAAGAAGGAAACTAAACACCTCTTTACCTGTATATTTCTCCTTTGTCAATTCTATATCTTTAATTCCTGCCCAATAAAGCAAGTTTGCTACCTCTGTCTTACTTAAAACAACTTCTTTCCTTGTAAGAAGATAACATCCCATAATGATATCCTGCTTAGCACCTATGATAGGCAATCCATACCTAGGACTCCTTATATGTTTGTTTACATCCATTAAATGCTTCACCTCTGCTATAGCCTCTGGAGTTTGAGGAATATGTAAATTCATTTCATCTCCATCAAAATCTGCGTTATAAGGGGTTGTTACAGCTAAGTGTAATCTTAATGTCTTTCCTGGAAGAACTCTTACTCTATGCCCAAGCATAGACATTCTATGTAAGGAAGGTTGCCTATTGAAAATAGCCCAGTCCCCATCTCTCAAATGTCTTTCCACAATATATCCAGGAACTATTTCATTAGCAATAAGTTCTTTATTCTCTTCTGTTATTCTTTTTCTCATACCATCAGGTCTAATAACATAGTTAGCTCCTGGGTATTTGTTAGGTCCATTTAAGATAAGTTTTCTTAATTCTTCTATGTTATTCTCTAAAACAGGTTCTGGCACTGTAAGAGTCATCGCAACTTCATAAGGAACGCCGACCTCATTAATTTCTAAAAAGTTATCTGGAGATATAACACTTCTTGCGCAGAAATTAACTCTTTTTCCAGTTAGATTATATCTTAATCTTCCCTCTTTTCCTATTAACCTTTGAGCAAGTGTTTTCAAAGGTCTTCCAGATCTATGTCTAGCAGGAGGTATATTTGGCAATTCATTTATTAAATATGTTGCAACATGGTATTGTAAAAGCTCAGTAACATCTTTCACCACAAAATCTGGAGCTCCTATCTCAAGAATTCTTTTTAGCCTTTCGTTTATTCTTACTATATCTACTAACTTATGAGTAAGGTCGTCTTCACTTCTTTCTCCTGTTTCTAAGATAATAGAAGGTCTTACACATAGAGGAGGGATTGGAAGAACAGTTAGCACAGCCCATTCAGGCCTAAACCCCTTAAAATGCATTCTTTCCAGATCTTCATCAGGAATTCTTTCTAATCTCTCTCTTATTTCTTCATTACTCAACTCTTTATTATCTTCATAGAATGCATAGGGCTTATCAAATTTAATTTTTCCTTGTTTAGTCTTACAGAAGGGACATACGCTTTTTGCATTTTTTGCACATTCGCTCAACCCTTTTATTTTCTCATCTGCTAAAATTCTTCCACATTTCTTACATGTAGCCTTCAAAAGAAGATAAATATAAGGCGCTAAAGCAGGATGAATGCAAGGTTTTACTAATTGTATATATCCAAAATGGCCCATACAAGTATCTATATTACCTCCGCATATCCTGCACCTAGATCCAGGGTCAATTACTCCAAGCCTAGGATCCATTAACCCTTTTTCTACTGGATAGCCATCTGCATCATATAACTCAGGTCTAGTAATCTCAACCACTCCTAACTTTTTTATCTGCTGAGGAGAGAACAGTCTAAATTCAATAGCTTTAATTTTAGGCATAGATTAATTTTGCTATAAATTTTTAAATACTTTTCTTTGAGTATAAGAATATGGCAAGAATAAGCAGAATATATCCCAGAAGCAAATTTTTAGAAGTACAATGTAAGAAGTGCAAGAACAAGCAGATAATATTTAGTCATGCTAGTAGAGAAGTAAGATGTTTGGTTTGCAACGAGGTGCTAGCATTACCCAAAGGTGGAAAGGCAGAAATTAAATGTGAAATATTAAAAGTCTTGGAAAATTCACTATAATTTCTTATTAGACAAGATCATAAGTTCTTCAAAAAATAATTTTTTCCTGGCAAGAATTTTAAGATTGTATTTATCTATGAATTTTTCTGGCATTGATAGAGTAGACAAAAGTAATAAGAAAAAGCCTTTTTTCTTAAGATGTAAATGTACCTCTGCTAAAAATTTGGATATAATTTCTAAATTTGCACCACCACAAAAACAAAAATCAGTAACATTATTAGGAGAATATGGAAGGTAAGGTGCATTGAATACTATAACATCAAATTTCATCTTACCTAATGAAGAGAAAAGATTGCTTTCTATGAAGATTATATTGTTGATCTTGTTTAGTTTAGCATTTTCTTGAGCAAGTGCTAAAGCTTTTCTATTTATATCTACAGCAACAACTTTATTTGAGATTTTAGAAAGATAAAGTGCTAGTATTCCGGTACCCGTTCCAACATCTAAAGAATTATCGCAGCGAAAACCTTTTTTATATAAACTATAAAGATATTCAGAAAAGAAAATAGAATCTTCCTCTATACCATATACTTCATTAGAACACTTTATTTTAAACCCAAACATAAAATTAAATAATGAAGTGTTTTATTTCTTTCGACTTCGCTATCGGTCTTCTAATTTTCATAACTGTTCTATCCTTTTCTATCATTACAGTAAATGAAGAAGTAAAAGAAACACTGCTAAATGAAAAAATTACGTTATCTAAAATTGAAGCTTATCTCTTAAAAAAAGAAATAGAGCAAAGATATCTTGATGTAGGGTACAAATATATTATAATTCCCAAAGGCATATCAAATTCAAAAACTTGTTTTTCCTTGAGCATAGGAAAAGAATATAAATATTATGTTGCATATTCTGGAGGAAAACCTATTTGCATGAAAGAAGAAAATTCAACTGTAACAATATATTCAAAAGAAAACGCGCTGGTAACACTATTTGCATCAAATGATATACCACTAAAACATCTTAACTGCTCGTTAGATAATTGCAAAGAAATACAATATAATATCTCTTCCCCTGAAAAAGTAAAGATATTCAACAAAAATAAAAACATTAACCTATCCGCTCTATCCGTACATTCAGAATTTTGTCTAGATGGATTGACAAAATATTCAAACTGCAAAAATGCAAATTTGAATTTTGTGTATTATTATCTAACTCAAAACAACACTAGCCTAAGGATGGACATAGAACGGCTAAAAATAGGTATTAATACCTAACTATTTTAATAATTCAACATAAGCTATTCCGTTTTTCACTCTTACTTTTACTTTAACTCTTGGAGGGAATTTATGTATGCCTCTTTCCCATATAAATTCATTTACTTCGTTAGATATGTTGACTTCTTTTGCTTTTGTATGTCTGAGAAGGAATTCTCTCAGCACTCTAATTGCGGCAGGTGCCCTTTTACTTCTTGGTTTTCTCCTTGCCTTCCTTAAAGGAACAGTATATACTCTTTCCTCTCCTTCTGTCATTTCAATATTTAAGTTTTAATTTTTTAAAAAAGGTATGGGTCTTTTGATAAGCAGAGGGATATATCTTAAAGCTGGAGTACACAAAGGTAGCACGAAAAAAACAAAATATATGAAAAAATTTATTCTAAAAACAGCACCTACTGGACTAAACTTTCTAAATTTAAGAAAAGTGGATGAAAGAATAAGGATAGCAGCTAACTTTTTATCTCATAAAAAAGAAATAGTTATTTTTTGTAAAAGTAGAGAAGAAGAAATATTCAAAAAAATGGCTTCTTTAATTGGAGCTAAGCTAATGACAAAATATCCTGCAGGATTCATAACAAACCCGCAAGGAAAAGTGTTTATGGAGCCAGAGGTAGCATTAATAACGGATATAAAGTATTTTAAGAATGGTGTAAAAGAGCTAGCAGAGGAAGGCATTCCTATAGTTGCTCTATGTAATACCGATTCTTGCCCTAATAATGTAGATTTTATAATACCTGTAAACATAAGAAATAAAAATGCATTATTTTTGGTAGCATATCTATTAACTAAAGAAATTCTAAGATTAAGAAAAGAGGGAGAGCTATCTATGAAAGATTTCAAAAGTGTAGATTCAAAAGAAGATTCTCAATCAGATCAAGAAGATGAAGAAAAGTCTAAAAATTGATAATCCTGCTTTTAAAATTTTTAAGAGATTTTTTTATGGCAGAAAAGAAAGAGAAAGAGATTTGGGGTGTTGCACATATCTATTCAAGTTTTAATAATACTATCGTACATATAACAGATATTACCGGAGCTGAAACAATTGCAAGAATAAGTGGAGGGATGATGACCAGGCAAGATAGATTGAAAGGTTCTGTTTATCCAGGATTGCAAGCTGGTTTAAAAGCTGCTGAAATTGCAAAAAGCAAAGGAATAACTGCTGTGCATGTAAATGTTAGAGCACCAGGAGGCATAAAACAATTAATTCCTGGACAAGGTGCTCAGGCAGCAATAAAAGGGTTAGCAAGAGGGGGCTTGAAAATAGGAGTAATAAGAGATGTTACTCCTATTATCCATGGTTATATGAGAAGGCCTGGAGGAAGGAGAGGCAGAAGACTATAATTTTTGCTTTATGTTTTATTTAAAAATTAACAATTGTTTATTATGAGGAAAGTATATTTAGACAATGCTGCTACTTCTCCAATAGATGAATCTGTTTTGGAAGCTATGCTCCCATTTTTTAAAGAGAAATATGGTAATGCCTCAAGTATTCATGAGATGGGAAGAGAAGCAAGAGAAGCTATAGAAAGGGCAAGAGAGATTATAGCAAAAAGACTAAATGCCGAACCTCATGAAATTGTTTTTACCTCTGGCGGTACAGAAGCAAATAATCTTGCTATAAAGGGAATTGCCTTCGCAAATAAAGATAAAGGAAAACATATTATAACCCAAGTAACTGAGCATGCTTGTGTTTTAAATGCATGTAAATGGTTAGAGAAGATGGGATATGAAGTAACTTACCTACCAGTAGACAAATATGGTATGATAAAAATAGAAGATCTAGAAAATGCCATAAGGAAAGATACTATCTTAGTTTCGATTATGCATGCGAATAATGAAATAGGAACCATTCAACCTATAGAGGAAATTGCTAAGATTTGTAAAGAAAAGGGTGTTTATTTCCACACAGATGCATGTCAAAGTTTTTGTAAAGAACCTTTAGATGTAAAGAAAATAGGTATAGACCTAATAACAATAAATGCTCATAAAATGCACGGACCTAAGGGAATAGGTGCCCTTGTTATTAAAGAAGGAACCAATATTGTACCTTTACTTAATGGGGGAGAACAAGAATTTGGAATTAGAAGTGGAACAGAAAATGTTCCCGGGATTGTTGGTTTTGGAAAGGCTGTAGAAATCATGACAGAAGAAGTAGTCGAAAAAATTAGAAGACTTAGAGATCTTATGACAAAAAGGGTTCTAAACGAAATAGAAAATGTCAAATTAAATGGACATCCAGAAAAAAGATTATGCAGTATAGTTAATTTTAGTTTTCTTGGCATAGAAGGAGAATCTTTGCTTTTAAGATTAGATTCTAAGGGAATATATTGCTCAACAGGTTCTGCATGCTCTTCAAAAAAGTTGGAGCCTAGCCATGTCCTAAAGGCTTTGAATTTAAGACCTGAAGAGATTCATAGTGCTCTAAGATTTAGCTTTGGAAAACAAAATTCCGAAGAAGACATAAACTATGCCGTTGACATATTAAAGGAAGAGGTTAACAATCTTAGGAAAATAAGTCCTTATGGAAAATTACCATGATATACAGTAAAAAAGTTGTCGAGCATTTTACTAATCCAAAAAATGTTGGAGAGATAAAAGATGCTGATGGAATAGGAAAAGTAGGTAATATTGTATGTGGAGATGTTATGTGGATGTATATAAAAGTTAAAAAAGATAAAGACGGCAAAGAAATTATAGATGATATAAAATTTAAGACTTTTGGTTGTGCTGCTGCTATAGCTACAAGCTCAATCACTACAGAGCTTGCCAAAGGTAAAACCATAGAAGAAGCTCTAAATATAACTGAAAAAGAGGTAATAAATGCTTTAGGTGGCCTACCAGCACCTAAAATACATTGTTCTCTTCTCGCTGTAAGTGCATTAAAAGAAGCCATATATCAATATTTGAAAAAATCTGGAAAGAAAATTCCTGAATGGCTTGAAAAGGAGCACAAAAAAATAGAAAAAGAGACTTCTTCTGTTGAAAAAAGATATAATATATAAAATTATGTTGGTAGTGCACTTTAGTGAGATAATTCTTAAAGGAAAAAATAGAAAAGTCTTCGAAGACAAGTTAATTGAAAATTTAAAAATAGCTCTGAATATAAAAAAGATAATTAAAAAATCTGGAAGGCTCCTTTGTAATGTTGAAGAAAGCGAAGAAATTGTCAATAGACTTAAAAATTTTCCTGGGATAGATCTTTTTTACTTTGCAGAGAAGAGTAGTTTAGATCTAGAATGTCTAAAGAGAAAAGTGATAAAGTCTATAGAAAAAGAACCCTTTGAGAAATTTAAAGTTGAAACACATAGAGCTAATAAAGAATTTCCGATTACCTCTATAGAGATTAATAGAGATATAGGAAAAGTAATCTCACAAGAATTAAATAAGAAAGTTGATTTAAAGAATCCTGATTTGGTAATAAGAATAGACATACTAGACGAAGAAATTCTGATAGCAAAAAAAGTTTATAAAGGTATAGGTGGTTTACCTGTATCGACTGGAGGCAAGATTATTTGCTTACTCTCTGGAGGTATAGATAGTCCTGTTGCTGTATGGACAATGATGAAAAGAGGATGCAGCGCCATATTTGTTCACTTCTTCAATAAAACAATATCCTCTTCTCATTCCTTAAGAAAAGTAGAAAAAATAGTTGAAAGGCTTACTGAGATTCAACTTAACTCGAAATTATATTTAGTACCTTTCGAAGATATACAAAGAGAAATAATAAAAAATATTCCTGCAAAATATAGAACTATAGTGTATAGAAGATCTATGCTAAGAATAGCAAACTTAATAGCAGAAAAGGAAGATGCAAAAGCTATAATTACCGGAGATAGCCTTGGCCAAGTAGCATCTCAAACTTTAGAAAACTTATACTGTATATATTCTGCCTCTAGATATCCAGTACTATCACCATTAATAGGATTTAACAAAGGCGAAATTATAGATCTCGCAAAAAAGATAGGTACTTACGAAATTTCTATTTTACCATATGAGGATTGCTGCTCTTTGCTAGTAAGTAAACATCCTGAAACAAAAGGAGATCTCAACAAAATAGCTTCCTTAGAAAAGAAAATAGAGAACATTGAAACTCTCGAAATAAATGCATTTAAATTAGCCAAAATAAAAGAATTTTCTATTCCTTAAATTATATCTGTTAAGGCACTAGTTCTACCTCTTTTACTTCCTTGATTTCCTTTTTAATTAACTTCTCTACAAGCTCCTTTAGAGTTAATTGAGCAAAAGGACACATTGCACAAGCTCCCAAAAATCTCACTTTTAGAATACCATCTTGAAAATCAACAAATTCTATATCTCCACCATCTGCCTGCAAGGTAGGTCTCACTCTTTCCTTCAACACTTTTTTGATATTTTCTTCCATAAATCTTTTTGGTAAATCTTTTTATGCTGTGTTTAGGGATTGAATGCACTGCTCATACTTTTGGTATAGGTATAGTAACAGACAAAGGAGAAATTTTAGCGAATGAGTTTTCAAGTTATGAGCCTAAAAAAGGAGGAATAATACCTAACGAAGCTGCAGAGCATCATAGAAAAGTTAAAGAAGATGTTCTAAAGAGCGCTTTAAAAAAGGCAGGTATAGAGTTAGATAATATTGACTTAATTGCTGTAGCTATAGGTCCTGGGCTACCGCCTTGCCTATTAGAAGGATTCAAATTTGCATTAGAATTAAAAAAGAAAACAAAAAAGCCTTTGATTGGTGTTAATCATTGTCAAGCCCATATTGAAATTGGAAAATTGATGAATAAAATTGAGGAGCCTATTATTTTGTACTGCTCAGGCGCTAATACCCAAATAATAGACAATAGAGAAGGCAAATATTATATCTTAGGGGAAACAGAAGATATTGGAATAGGAAATGCTATAGATAAACTAGGAAGGTTATTGGATATTCCTTTTCCTGCTGGTGAAAAAATAGAAGAACTTGCAAAAAAAGGTTCTTGGATACCCTTACCCTATTCTGTAAAAGGTATGGATGTTTGTTTTTCTGGTATATTAGCAGAGTGTAGGAGAAAGCTAAAATCTGGAATAAAAAAAGAGGATATTTGCTTCTCATTTCAAGAAGTTGCTTTTTCTATGCTATGTGAAGTTGTAGAAAGAGCTCTTGCATTTTCAGAAAAAGACAAAGTCTTAATAGTTGGAGGTGTCGGCGCTAATCAGAGGTTAAAAGAAATGATAGAAATTATGTGTAATGAAAGAGGAGCAAGAGCATTCTATGTTCCTAAAGAATTAGTTAGAGATAACGGCGCTATGATCGCCTGGAATGGTATTTTGAACTACATGCAAAAAAAGTTTTTAGAACCTGAAGATATAAATCCTAATTGGAGAGTGGATGAAATTTAATAATTGAATTAAACTACATTTATGAAAGTCCGAACAAAGGAAATAATCTTTTCAACCTCAAAGGAGGTTGAGCTAATTAACATAACCTCAAAGGTCCAAAAGATTCTGGAAGAAAGTGGAGTAGAGGAAGGAGTCTGCATTTTGTTTGCACCGCATGCTACTGGCATGCTAATTATAAATGAAGATGAGCCAAGGCTTAAGGAAGATATTTTAAATGCGTTGCAAAGACTTATTCCAAAGAAGGCAAATTACAAACATGATGAAATAGATGATAATGCCTTTTCTCATATTCTCTCTGCTTTAATTGGGACTGAAAAAGTGATTCCTATTAAAAATGGAGAGTTACAACTAGGAACTTGGCAAGAAATCTTTTTTGTTGAGACAGATGGCCCAAGAGAAAGGAGAAAGGTCATAGTAACTATTATTGGTAGTTAATTATCTATATGCTTTCTTTCTAGGCACTATATCTTCTATGAGGATTAATCTCTCTTTTTCAAAGAATCTAAAGATAATTCTTAATCTTCCTACTCTGATCCTATATGCATTTTCGAATCCTTTTAACTTTACAGTATTATGCCTTATCAATGGAAATGCTCTTAGGGAATGAAATTGTATGTTTAATTTTTGTTTTTTCTTTTTCATTTAATTTCTCTATAGATTTTACAGCCTTTCTATGAATAACAATTTTATTTTCATATTTCATTTTCAACTTTATTCCAGTCTACATATTCTTCTTTTTTGAAATTTGTTCTTTTTCTCAACAATTTTATTTCATCAGTAGTAGGCTTTTCCTCTTTTATTTGCATTAAGTTTAGTTCTACTAATTTGTTTAGATATTTCTTTATTTCTGTAATCTCATATCTAAGTTTTTTTATTTCTCCCTGAAGATTTGTTTCTATTTTTAGCTTAACCATTATAGTATTATTTCGAAATTAATTAATTTAAATTTTTATGTTTACAAAATTTAATGTTTTATATATATGAAATTGAAGAAAAAGTAGGCGTACATGCAAAGAATTTGAAAAAAAACATAGAAGAAGGCGTTTTAGAAACATTAGAAGAAAGAAGTTTCAGAGGATCTGAAGGAATCTTTCTAGGTGTGATTAGCATAGACGAAATTAGCAAAGAAGGTGAAATTCTTCCAGAAAGGCCAGAAGTATTTTTTAATACAAAATATAAAGCTTTGTTTTTTAAGCCTCTTGAAGGAGAATTAGTTGAAGGAATAGTAAGTGATGTAGTAAACTTCGGTGCATTTATCAAACTAGGTCCATTAGAAGGTCTAGTGCATATTTCCCAAATAATGAAAGAATCTTGCTATTTTAATCAAGCCCAGAATATTATCTCAAATAAAAAAGGAGATAAAGTTCTTAAAGTAGATGACATAGTAAGGTGTAGGATAGTAAGTGCATCAATAGGAGAAAAAGAAAAAATAGGATTAACTATGAGGCAACCCTGGTTAGGCGCGTTAAGATGGATTGAGGAAGAAAAGAAAAAATTAGAAAAAGAAAAGACAAAGAAATAGCGTTCACTTTACCATTATATCTAGCAAATAGAAAAAAAGTTTTGCTGCGATGAAAGGAGTTTTATCTAAAAAAGAAACAGCATTGCACTCACAAATATCTGCGCCTATTACTTTTTTTCCTTTTAAGTAAGAAAGTTCTTTCTTTATCTTCTCCAAATCAAATCCTTTTTCTGGCTCAGGAATAGAAACTTCTCTTGCCAAACTTAAATCAAAAACATCCATATCTATTGTTATATAGATAGGTTCTTCCATTTTTATCCCTCTCAGAGTAGAAACATGTTTTATCCCTAGCTTTCTAGCATTATCTTTTTCTTCATCACTATAACTTCTTATCCCTAATTGTATTATCTTAGAATACTTACTAGCATAATATGTCCAGGTTCCAGATGTAAATTTATTGCCTAAATATTCTTTTCTTAAATCCATATGTGCATCAAATTGGATAATGGTTTTTGGCCTTAATACTTTTACTATGGGCAAAGTTATTAAATGCTCCCCGCCTATAGCAATAAACTTCTTCTTATTTTCTTTTATAATTTTGATGGTATCTTCTATTCTCTCTGAGGTTAACTCAAAACTTCCCGGAACAGCCTCTAAATTTCCAATATCGCATAGCTTTGCCTTATTTATCAAACCTTTCTCATCTTCTAAACTCATTATAGCTTCTCTTATTAAGGTTGGAGCAAATTTTGTTCCAAAGGAGTATATTTGAGAATATTCAAAAGGGATTCCAAAAAGCAGTACTCTAGATTCTTCAAAGTCATACTCTCCTACTCCTTCCCTAAAATATAAAAAAGGCATAATTAGTATATGGCGAAAAGAAAAAAAGTAGATCTTAATAGATTGGAAAAAGAATTCTATAAGAAAAAGGAAGAACTAATAAAGAAATTGCGGGAAGTTGTGATGGAAAAAAGATCCGAGATTAAAAAATTGGAAAGAGAGTTGCGCACTTTCAAAAAGAAAGATGCCAAACTCAAGAAATTG
>CAZJBU010000003.1:0-4828 GCA_964544525.1 uncultured archaeon | reverse complement strand
AAAGTTTAGATAAGAAAATTAAGGAAATTCAGGAGAAAATATTAGACCTCAAAGAAAAAGAGAAGAAAGACAGAGAATATCTTAATGAATTACTGAGAAGGATTAAAGAGTTAAAAATGGAAATTCCAAAAGAAATGTCTAATTTAAAAGAATATCAAAAAGTAAAAGAAAGAATTAAAAAAAGAGAAAAGATACTAAACAAGAAAATAAAAGAGATCGAAAAGAAAATTAAAGAAAAAGAAAAAAGTTACGATAAATTAAAGAAAGAGATTGAAAGATTATTGGAAGAAGAAAGAAAACTTGAGAAAATATAAAAATTTTGATTTTTATTATTTTCTTTCAAAAATTTTTAATGAATCTAAAAACAATTGTTAAAAAGTATGCTCTGATTAATGCTATCAAATATAACGGAATAGCAAATCCTTCATCGGTTATTGGAAAAATTATAAATGATTTCCCAGAGCAGAAAGAAAATATAAAAGAGTTAAAGAAAATAGTTGACAAAGTTGTGGGAGAGATAAATAAATTGAGTATAGAGGAGCAAATGAAAGAGTTGAAGAAAATGGGGATAGAAAAAATAGAAGACGATAAAAAGAAAAAAGAGAAGAAAATGATACCTCTTTTGAAGGTAAAGAGAGATGTTGTTCTAAGGTTTGCACCTTGTCCAAATGGTCCTTTGCACTTAGGACATGCAAGACAGGCTGTGGTAAATTGGTATTATAGGAACGAATACAAGGGAACTTTCATATTAAGGTATGATGATACAGATCCTAAAAATAAAGTACCTCTTAAGGAGGCTTACAAATGGATATTAGAAGACCTTGCATGGCTAAAGATAAAACCAGATAAAATATATTATCAATCAAAGAGGTTGGATATATATTATAAGTATTTTGAAAAGCTCATAAAGATGGATAAAGCTTATGTATGTACTTGCGATGTAGAGAAGTTCAGAGAATTAAAGAAAAAAGGAAAACCTTGCCCTTGTAGAAAATTAGATCCTAAAGAAAATCTAAAAAGATGGAAAAAGATGCTAAATCATAAATTTAAGGAAGGAGAGGCAGTTGGTAGAATAAAGACAGATTTGCAAGATAAAAATGTTGCAGTTAGAGATTGGCCTGCTTTTAGAATAGTAGACGAGCCTAAACATCCTTTAGTAAAGGACAAATATGTATGGCCATTGCTTGATTTTGCTTCAGCTATAGATGACCATGAAATGGGCGTAACCCATATTATAAGAGGCGTTGACTTACAATCCTCAACCTATAAACAAAGATATATTTATGAATATTTCAAGTGGAAATATCCTATAGTAAAGTTGCAGGGCAAATTCTTATTAGCAGATAAGATATTGAGCACTTCAAAAATAAGGGAAGGTATAGAGCAAGGAATATACACAGGATGGGATGACCCTAGACTAGGAACAATAAGAGCTTTTAAAAAGAGAGGCTTCTTCCCAGAAGCAATAATAAATATGATTTTAGAAATAGGGCCAAGAGCAAGAGATGTCACTATAACCCAAGATTATCTAGCAAGTTTTAACAGAAAATTGTTAGACCCTCTAGCAAATAGGTACTTTTTTGTACCTGATCCTGTCGAAATAATCATAGAAAATCTTCCAGTAAGAAAAGTAAAATTACCTTTGCATCCTGATTTTGAAGAAAGAGGACAAAGAGAAATAAAAATTGGTAAAAGAATTTTTATACCTAGAGAAGATTTCATGAATTATAGAGGTAGAATTGTAAGATTGATAAGGCTTGCGAATATAAAATTAGAATATCCTAAAGCGATGTATTTAGGCAGTGAAAATCTTCCATATCCTAAGATTCAATGGGTGCCTTCAAACGAATATGTGCAAGTGAAAGTAATTATGCCAGATTATTCTATAGTAAGAGGGGTAGGAGAAATAAATTTAAGAAAATTAAAACCTGAAGATAAAGTGCAATTTGAAAGATTTGGCTTTGTTAAAATCGAATCAGTAAGTAAAAATGATATAGCCTGCTATTACATTCATGATTGATTAAAAATAATCTATACTATAGTTAGATCTCCCTTTCCAAATGGAATTAAACGTCTAATTTCTTCTAAATCTATTTTTTCAATGATTTCTTTATGTTTAGGATTTACTATTTTAACAAACTTTCTTTTTATTTTCTTTGCAAGATCAGAAGAAGATAAGGAGCCAGGCACTATACCTACAAAATAAGCGCAATGCTTTTTTGCCGCTCGTATTGGTAATGCAATTACCTCTGCACCTTTCTCATTTTCATCTATTTTTATCCCAATCGCTAATTTTAAAGGAATATGTTTTAAATAATTTTTATTTCCGTATATCATAAAGGAGCCTTTTGGTAAATATGTACCAGAAGGTGGTTTTTTAGAAACTTGATCAGGCAAAACCCAATAAACTGCTATACTTCCTAAGCCCATTTGCCATGCTTTTGAATAACAAGCAACAAATTCTGCTGCCTCCTCAATAGCTTCTCTCGAAATTTTTTTACCTTCTCCTTTTATTACTCCAAAAGGAGATCCTATAATTTCAGCATGTAAGACAATATCTTCTTTCTCTAAGTATTTCTTAATTAAAATTTCGTTTGTGGTAGCGTCTTTGCCTATAACCACCAAGAAACCATCACTAGTATAAAACCATCTAAAGTTTTCATACCAAGATTTCTTTTTCTTTTCAATCTTTTCAATTACAATCTTCTTCTTAGTTTTTAATACTTTCTTTTTTATTTCTTCTATAGCTTTTTTTGCACCTTCTATCTTTCTTTTTGCCTTCTTTGCTTTCTCAAAATAATCTTCAATATTCTTTTCTAAACTTTTTGTGAAATCTATTTCTATCTTCTTTCCTTCTATTTCAAAAATGATTTTCCCCTCTTTCTCCTTTACTTATTCTATTTTCCCTATTCAAAGTTTATTCTTTTTTAACATTTTTTTTATTTCTGTCCAAGATAAACCATTATCTTTCCAAATTTTTATTTCATCAATAATTTCTTTGATTAAAAGGTAATTCCTCCTGATAAGCTCTGCTTTAGCTTTATTTTCTTCCATCTTTCTTTTTAATGATTCTAAAGCTTCCTTTTGCTTTTCTAATATTTTGATTTTTTTGTCGTCCTTATCACCTTCCATAGATTTTTCCAATTTCTCTTTGAAAAATTCATCTATAGCTTCATTAAATGTTAAAAATTTTTTGAAAGATTTTGTGCTATATATCTTCAAAGGAAAAGGAGAAAAATCTATAATATTCTCCTCTTCTAAGTATAGCCTCGGTTCCATTTCAAGATTGAAAAGCTCTTTTGCTTTTTCATATACCTTTTTTAACTCAGAATCTTCCAATTCTTCTTTATTCTTTATGCCAGTCCTTTCAAATATTTCATTTGCATACTTTTTTCCGAAGTTTAAATCTGTAGCTAAAAAAGATATTATATTCTTGTTTGTTTGAATAAAAAGCTGCTTAAACTCTGAAAAGTTTAGTTTTCTTATATCTTCCTTTAGTGGAGGATATTTATACTTCTCTTTTGGTTTGATTGTTCTATCCTTCCATGTTTGACTTTTCATTGGAGCTATTATATTATATTCATTATCGCATAAGATAACATTTCCCTTGCTGAAAAGTTCAACTATCAAAATTCTGTCAGAAAATTGAAGCTCTAAAATCCTCTCAAATCCAACTTGCGTTATTTCTAAAAGTTTTTTTCTCAATAGATGTTTTCGCAAGATGGAGCAAAAGTTAGAAGGTTGCAAAGGATTTTGAATTTTGTAAGAGGTAAGATATACAGCGTTTGGTAAAATAATCAAAGTCTTTTCGCCTTCATTTCTAACATGAAAAGATAATTTTAGTAAATTAAGTTCTGGAATATGATACACTTTCTGAAGGAGAGAATTCTTAAGAATAGAAAATTCTTTTAGAAGATAGTATATATCCAAAGCGCCTACTTCTTGCATAAATATTTTTGAAAATTAAATTATCTTCTCCACTTCTTCCCAAATATCATTGGCAACTTCTTCTATGCTTTTATTAGCATCTATTATTTTCCACTTGCAAAATATTTGTTCTGTTGCAAGTTTCTCATACATCTTGGCAACTTTTTCTAGAAAAATTTTGTTAGATTCGAATCTGTCTAGATTTCCCTTCTCGCCATACTTTCTGGAAATAGAAACTTCAGGAGGAATTCTCAAAAGAAAAGCAAGATCAGGAATTGGAAGGTGAAACAATTTAGCAAGTTTTAATGATTTTTCTATTGAAAATCCTTGAGCTGATTGATAAGCAAGAGTTGAAGTAAAATATCTATCTGCTATCACTATATTACCTGCTTTTAGCCATTCTTCTATTTTATTTTTATCTTTTACAAAGTCTAAAAAATATAGTAAAAACAATGTATCTAAAGACAAATCTATTCCATCTTCAAGATATTCATAAATAAGTTTTCCTATTTTTCCTTCTCTATCAGGATATCGTAAGGTAAATACATTATATCCTTTCTTCTCCAACTTTTCTTTTAAAATTTTTGTCTGAGTTTCACCTCCCGAGCCATCTATACCATCTATTACAAAGAAATATCCTCTTTCAGACATCATAAAAGAAAAAGACATAAAATTTTAATTTTAGCGGGCCCGCGAGGATTTTCTTAGCAGGAAGTTCTTCCCTGCACCTTTATTAAAGGAGGTGCAGGAACGTAGTTCCGCTTTGAACCCCGGACCTACTGCTTTCTCCAAAAAGATTACAAAAGCTCTTTGGGGTTTGGAAAGGGGCGGAGCCCCTTCCTTAGAAGGCAGTCGCTCTATCCAGGCTGAGCTACGGGCCCAATAATTGGTTTTGTTGCAA
>CAZJBU010000002.1:3595-19202 GCA_964544525.1 uncultured archaeon | reverse complement strand
GTCTTTTTTACTTTTCAATACCAAACTTGTTGTATATTTATTTGCCTCTAAATGCACCTTTTTTTCTTTCTTAAAAGAGTGCTTGCTTACAACAATACAAAATTCTTTTTGATGAAACAAAACTCTTTTTACCTTTCCATCAAAAAAAGGTTTTAATATTTTCTCAAGGTTGTTTTTGAAATATAGCTCTAGCTCTTCTTTATCCAAACCAAACGAAAATAGGAGATTCTCATCTGTCAACTTTTCAAACGCTTTAAGCATTGTTTTGTATCCATATCCAAACTCCAAGTGAATCTTTAGTTTGTTTTTTCTCTTAGCTCTTTTCAATTTTTCTATCAGAAAATCCATTTTTTCTTTGTATCTTTTTTCTTTTATCAAATGAAAGCCAGAGAGAAAAAGATATCTTGCCTTTTCTATATTGTTCCAAAAATCGTTATCAAGAACAAAATTCTCCGATATTTCGTCATAAGTAAATATGGCCCTTTCATTTTCCTTTTTGAAAATCAGATGTAAATAGAGAGGATGCTTTTCTATAGCCTCTATTGGTCTAACTTCTTTTCTTCCTTTAAATACATAGATATTTTCATATATATGTAGCAATCTCATAAGTAATTCATTTCTGCAAGGGCAGGAAAGAACAACTTTATATCCCAGATCATTTAGAGCTAAGGCAGCATTCCCAGCATTTCCACCAATTCTTATCTCTCCTTCATCTATTTTCAAAAACATATTGTTAAATTCCTCTTTTGAAATTGTAACCTCTTTTCCATACATTTCCTTAGGAATTTTTAGCTTGTGTCTTTTAACCTTGAAATCTATGTTCGTGAAAAAGGCACAAAATATTTTTCTCATAATGCAATATGCCTTTCAAATAAATATTATTTTTCAATCAACGGCACAAAAACAAAATAACCTAGGGAACTTTTCTTTATCCTATCTTCTCCTATCTTCTCAATGACATACATCTCTTGATATTCCATGTCGCCTATAGGAATTACCATCTTACCCTTAACTTTTAATTGATCAATCAAAGCTCTGGGAATTCTCTGAGCAGCGGCAGAAACAACAATTCTATCGTAAGGAGCTTCTTTTTCATAACCTTTGCTACCATCACCTAAAATGCAAACCACATTCTTATACTCTTTTAAATTTTCTTTTGCTTTTTCATAAAGGTCCGGTATGACCTCTATCGTAATTACTTTACCATCTTTTACTATTTCTGCAAGTAAAGCTGCTAAATAGCCTAGACCAGTACCTACATCCAACACCTTATGGTACCTTTCTAAATCTAATGATTCTAGCATTATAGCTATAGTTGTTGGTTGGGAGATTGTTTGCCCATATCCAATTAGCAAAGGAATATCTTCATACGCCCTATCTTCATATCCATGTAAAACAAACTTTTCTCTTGGAACTTTTTCAAAAGCTTCAATTACTTTCTTTGATTTTAATACACCTTTTTTTATTAGTTTTGCAATTAGTTCTTTTTTATTCATAAACAATTTTTAAAATTTTTTCCTTTAAAATTCAGTATGGCAAAGCCTTTGGACCAAGCGGTTATAAATAGAATGTACAAAAATGTATTTGTTTGTCATAAGTGCAAAAGAAGAATTAGAGCTAATCCTCAAAAAATAATGCAGAAAAAAATTGTTTGTAGATATTGTAAGGCAAGTAGAAGCTTTAGACCAATTTCCAAGGGTAGGAAGAAATAACTTCGACAATTTCCGATTTTTGTTATAAAATTTAATTAGATGTAACATCTTTTGTTATTTATGAATGGTAACATTATTGATTCTGGAATTTCAAGAGAAGAATATCGGTTACACCAAGCTATGTGTTCCATGATAAAAAGCGATTTAGCGAGTTCTAGAGAAGAATATGAAAAACTATTTCATCAATTAAGGGAAGAATCTATATTATACCTACCTGATTTAAATAAAGCTATAGCTCATTTGGAAGTTGCTCTCTCTCAAGAAAAAAGAAAGAAAAATAAAAATCATAAAAAAAGATCAGTATTAGATAATGTAGGCAGCACAACATTAGGAAAACTAATTAAGGGATTAACTTATACTTTTCTTGGAGCAACTGTTGCTATTTTCTCAGTGAATGTATTATATGCATTTACCCCTAGCAATAACCCTGTGCATGAGACAATAGATAATGCTATGGAAGAGATTTGCGTTCAAGTCTATCCATATTCTCCTGACCTATTGAAAGAAAAATTAATGCCCGCTATTTATAAGGCAGAGCAGTTAGGTTTAGATGGAGATATCATAAAAGAAATTTCTAAGTTAAATGGTGGCAAGAAAATCTTTGGTCACAAAACATTATTTCCTGAGTTAGATGATAGAGAGCAATATTATCTTTTTTGGCTATCAAAGTTATCAAAGGAAGAACAAGAGAAAATGATTAAATTTGCGGAAGATGGATATATTTCAAAAGAAGAAATTGAACAACTAAAATTGTTAGACATGCTTGGTAAGGAGAGAAAAAGGGAGCTTATTTTAGGGGGAAAAGGTGCGGATGTAGATTGGGATAAAGATGGACTAAGCAATTATTTGGAATTCATATTTAGACATCCTAATCTTTTAGATCCGGAAAAAGAAAATCATATTTATTTGCTATTTTTCGATATATCAAAACCAGGGCGAGGATGTTATAATCCAAAGCCAATTATGAAATTAGTTGGAGCAGATGAAAAGCATACTATAATATGTTTAGGCAAAGAAGGATTTAGCAAAGAGTGTATAAAGCAGGCATTTGAGAGATTAGAAAATAAAGCAGAAAATAGAGATATTGTTAGAGTATATATAAGAGCCCATGGCTCTTCCAGTTCAATAGGATTTCATGATAAACCAATAATATCATACTCTGAGCTTAAAGATTTAGTAAATATGCTCAGCCCAAAAGTAGGAGCAATTGTTATAGAGCTAAGTGCATGTGATTCTGAAAATGCTCACAAATATTTAAAAGGAGAAAATATTGTCCTTGTGACCACTACTAAGGCTAATCTGTATTCTTCAAAAATGAAAGAACTTTGGTTTAAGAAATATCTAGATAAAAACCAAGATGGATATGTAAGTTTATCTGAAGTCTACGAGTATTGGGATAGAGCATTTTTGATTTCAGATAAAAACAATTTATCAAGTTATATTCCAGAATTTGTTTAGCACTGACAAGTTTTATAATATTATTTCTGAATTATTTTTATGGGCATAAAATGTAAGATTATTATTTTGCTAATAGTATTTTTAAACTTTTTGAATAGTGTATTTGCTGTAAGTGATTGTGGATGTGGGAATGATGCCTGTTCAAAAAAAGTTTGGTGGTGGTGCGAAAGAGACCCTAACTATTGTGCAGGAACTAATGTATATTATTGTTGCTGTGGTTCTTGTTGTTCTTACTCTGTAGATTCTATACCACTTAGCTGTGAAGCTATGGGTTGTGCAATTAGGGGTATGCCTTCATGTTATTTGTATGATTTTTGCCCTTCATGTACAAATGAGTGTACAGCAGGCAATAAAAGATGTTCTGGTAATACAGTACAAAGATGCCAAGATTGTGATGGAGATCCTTGTGTAGAGTGGTGTGATGTAGAAACCTGTTCAGGCTATAACTATCAATGTAGTGACACAGGCGACATAGCTAAATGTAATAATGTATGTATTCAAGTAGTCGATAACGCATGGTGTGATTATAGTGATTGTTCTCTCTATGCAGATTGTGAGGATAAAGCTACAGATACAGATTCTGGAGATGATCCAACAAACTATGGAATATGTCAAGATGAAGAACTATGTACAGCAGATTGTGAAGTTTGGGAAGAATGTGATTCTTGCCCTCTTACCTATCGTTATGACTATTGCTCTTCTTCGACTCATTTAGTTGAATATTATCCTTCTGGAGGAGATTGTGTATCTAAGGATTATTATTGTTCAGATTTTGAGGTGAAAGCTAGTGATAGCTATGGGGATGATCCTTCCCATACAGAAACTTGTTATGGAGGGGTAGGGGCTGAATGTTCTAATGGAGAGTTTGTAACTTATGATAGAAGCGATTACACAGATCATTGCACAGGAACTTGCCATCCTTCCTCTGGTTCTAATGGATGTTATTTTGTTGAATATTATCCTGCTGATTCTTCAGATGCTTGCTCTGGCAAAGACTATTGTGCCTCTAAGAGTTATGATGCTGACACAAATTCTAATACTTGTAATACTTGCTCTTTAGCATGGGGATTAGGCTGTTCTTCTGGCGATAATTGTGCTTCCTCTCCAAGCACTTGTTGTGGAGATGATGCAAATGAATGGGCTTCTTCATGTTCCTGTAATTCAAATGCATGTTCTTGCTCAGGAGATACCAAAGCTTGTTGTGCAACTAGTAATTCTTGCGTTTGGAATGGAGGATGCTATTCTAATGGTTACTCTAGCGACATAGATAGCGATTCTATAACTGAAAAGTGTATAGCAGGCACCTGGTATGCTTACCCTGTTATTCAATCCATTAGCGTAAATTACAATGAAATAGATAGAGATAAAGAAACTTCTGGGACAATTGATACAGTAAGAATATCAGTAAGTGTATATGATCAAGATAATTATGATAGAGAAGATGTTTATATTACCATTAAAGCACCATCTGGAACAAAAGTTGTTGATACCCAAGCAATGACTTGCTCTTACTCAGGTGCAAACACTTGGAATTGCTATTATGACTACAATCCTAATGATGATGCAGAACTAGGCTATTATGATGTTATAATTGAAGCTGAAGATAAAGAAGGACTAACAGATTCGGAGACAAAATATGATTTATTTAAGGTTAATGATATCTCAATGTCTTTTTCAGTTACAATAAAAAAGACAAATTATATTCGAATAGAAGGAAATGTAAAAAAAGCTTATGAAAATTCTTATGTATCTGGCGCGAATGTCCATTGTTCATTAAATGGAAATATCTTTCCTTCTCAATTTGATCATGGTGGAAGCTCAAGAACCTATAAAGAAACGACAACAGATGTTAATGGAAATTTTATAATAGAATTTAGAGCACTTGAGGAACCTCTACTAAGTACAAAGAGGAAAATATTT
This sequence comes from uncultured archaeon, assembly GCA_964544525.1. Lineage (GTDB taxonomy): Archaea > Aenigmatarchaeota > Aenigmatarchaeia > QMZS01 > QMZS01 > CAZCGS01. Next base: position 14,112 of record CAZJBU010000002.1, on the reverse strand, counting down.
TGCATGGCTCAAAGCTCAAGCTCTCCTTATTTAGATGGAGGAACAGGAAAATTACCCAATATAAAAGCAGAAGTAACAAATGCAGATATAACAACACCTTGTTATTATTGGCTTTATAAGATTAGTTCATATGATGAAGAAGCTTGGGAAAATGCAAGTTTTGCTTTAGGCCCTAAAGACGGAAGATATGCAGAAGGAAATTCAAGTATTGCTTTCGAATTTGAAGGAGTTTTGCCAAGTGGCTGGATAGAATTCTATGTGAATGGGAAGGCTGCTGTTTATGTTGGAGAACTTTTTCCATCTACATTTTTGGGATATATAGATAATACCTCTACTTTAACATTTTCTTCTAATGTAAAATACATTCAGTTAGTTCCTATGCCAAGAATAGAGATAGATGCCATAGAGGCACATTCTATAACTCATGACCTAAGAATCAATCAAATCGCAAAGATTAATGTGACAGTTAAAACTAAACCTGAGTATGATCTAAAACATGGCATAATTGGAGCAAATTTTTCTGGAAATTTAGCTAAGTTAACATTAGATACTTCAGAATTTCAGTTGGATGTTTCTGATGAAAAAACATTTTCTTTAGAAAAAGAGGCCTCTGCTTTTGGATATGGATATTTGAATATAACATCTCATATTAGAGATGACAATGTAGATACAGATAACGATACTTCCTATGGAGAATTTTATCAAGATGCATTAGACATCTGCTTCCAAGGTGAAACTTGCTATAATTCTTGGTATTTAATAATAGATACTCCTCCTTATGGTATAAATTTAACATGGTTTGGAAATAAAGATGGAAACAAGATTGTAGATAGAAATAAAGAAGCACCTCAAACAGCAGATATTATGTTTTTCAATATAACCGCAAAGGATTTAGATGCTATATATAACGATTCAGAAAGACTTTATATCACTTTAAGGTTCAGAAGCGATCAGGCTAATATTTATGAAGGAAATAGTGTAACAGATTGCGTTGATAAAGAAATGCAACTTATAGATAAAACTTCTGGGACATACTTTGTTACTTGTCAGTTTAATCCTCCAAATTCAATGCCAGACATAGACTTGGGCTACTTTGATTTGGAAATAAAAGTTAGAGATAAATGGGGAAAAGAAACTACTTTGGACTTTGATGCCAATAAAGATATATTTAAAGTGGAGGATATTAAAGTAGAAAATCTTGTTATTTTAAACAATACTACTTTTTCTCTTGCAAAAGGAAAAGCAAGATTGCTTTCAAACAATAAACCTTTATCAAGTATAACTGCCCAAAATTGTTCATATACTTTGCCTTTAAAATTGTATGAAGAAGGAGCAGATGTAGAACTTTGTGGAATAAAACCTTTTGTTCCTACCGATTGCAAGTTAAGTGGATATAATTTTTCTTGCTTTATTTTAGATTTGAAATTACTTAGGAAGAACACTTCTGTAAGATATGTCATAACAAATGAATATAACATTTCAGGGTATTTTGATTACAATGTAGTTTTACACGGAACCATAAATTCTCTGAATATAACTGATAAAGATAAGTGGGTAAATCCTATGGACAATATATGGTACATAATTAATCTAACTAATAATGGAAACTTAGGTTGGCATGGAAAGGTTTGGAATCAGACTAGAATAAAAGTATATTCGTTACCATCTCAAAATCCAGCAAATATATTACACATTTCTTTAAACTACAGTTATAATTCTTCTTGGATAAACCTTCCTAATGGAAGTACTTCTGAATTCTCCTATTTTTTGGGAAATACTTACTATATCTTAGGATTATATAATTACACAGCGGAGTTGCATTATTTTTGGCCTTATTTTAATGGAAGTTTTTATGGTCAACTACCAAGACAGGTTGATTTTGAAATTACTAATGGGAGCTATACCTTGTTTAGGGTTGCGGCAATAGATATTGTTGATTGGCAAGTTCCTGGAATAGTAACAAGAACAGAACCTTTAGAAATTAAGATTAAAGGTTATTTAGTTGGGGATATGGAGTTTGATAAATGGGAGAAAATTCAAGCATTTGAATTTCTGACATCAGATAATAACTCATATGCAAAATATATGGTAACCAAGTACAATTTAAACACAGGAGAAGAAGATGAAGAAATTCCTTGGGAAAATATGAGTTTTAATGGTCTCACTAATTATTGGGAAGCTTTGATAGATACCTCTAGTCTTTCATGTGATAATGATACCACTATACACAGAGTATATATGATGATAAATTTCACAAAGTATGGAATATTTAAGCCATATATAAAGCATGAATGGGAACCTCAATACAATCCTTACTTTTACCAAGAGGTGGTTATCGATTGCGGAAGAGTTTCTAAGGATTTATATATAATAAAGCCAGACCAAGCAAGAGTACCACTAGGAACAAAGAATAAGAGATTATTTATGATAGTAATTCAGAACCCAGGAGATATAGATAGAAAAGTAAAAATAACTTTGCAGGTTAAAGGACTGGCAGAAAATTGGATTTGGTTAGGAGATATAGGAAAAAAAGAAAAAGAAATTATTTTGGTAATACCAAAGATGCAAGGCGAAAACTATGGGCACAATTCTACTTATATATGGATAGAAAATGCTGGTAGAGCGGGATATTATCCTATAGAAATAACAATTTCAGACCCAGATACTGGAGAAATTCTATTTGAGAAGAAGTCTTACATTAATATAACTATGTATGTAATGGATGAGCTAAATCTCTATACATTGTTAATCCTGATCTTAACACTTATATCAAGTGCAATACTAACAAAAAAGAAATTATTTTAATTTTTCGAATTCCTTTGCAAAGGAATTTGCTTTATTTCTGAGTATTTCTAAACTTTTTTTCAAAAGTTCTTTTGGAGTATAAGCGGAGCAACTTTCAATCTCTAATATGATATTTCTTTCACTTTCATCACTTTTATATCCTACTATACCACCTTGCCATTTAGCATGCTCCTTGCCTTTATTTACCCTTGCCACCATCTTTAAATCCACTTCTTGCTTTTCAAATAAGGTAACTATAGGTATATTTGGATATAACACAGATACTTCTTTGTTATTAGATATTATGTCACTTGCTCTTACTATGCAAGGTCCTTCTTTTTTCAAAGAGAAAGTTACTCCATCAAGCTTTTCTACCTTATCTACAGGATACTTTAGTGGTATTAATCCTAATCTATTTGCAAGTAATTCGTCTTGCAAGGCCGAGTTGTTTTCTATTACTTCTACTTCCTCTATTGCTAGTACAGGAACTTCAGATATTATTATCCTTCTTAGAGCATTTGCAAACGAGGGAGATGTATTCTTTAACTCTACTACCAATTTCTCATTATTTTCCTCGAGAATCTTAATATCCATTAACAACTTTTTATTTAAATTTTTAAATATCTTTATTTATGTTTAAGGCTGTTTTGAATGATATCTCTTTGTTGAAAGAAAGCTTGATAGCAATTTCTGAATTGATAGATGAGGCAACTTTTAAGCTAGAAAAGGGAGGAATATCTTTATTGGCACCAGATAGGGCGGTGATAGCAGTGGCAGATTTTGTCATGTTTCCAACAGCATTTGAAAGTTATAAATGTGACAAAGATACATCTATTGGATTAAACTTACAAACTATGCTTAAGTTCTTAAAGAAAGCAAAAGCTACAGATAAATTAATTCTTACTCTGGATGAAAATGAGGATCGTTTCGTTATGGTGCTTTCAGGAACTTCTATAAGAGAGTTCCACTTGCCCATTATTTCTATATCAGAGCAGGAACTTCCAGACCTAAGCAAGTTTAAATTTGACACTAAGATAGAAATTACACCTTCTTTACTAAGAGAGGGGTTAGATAATGCAAGTTTAATAAGCGATTCTGTTTTGATAAAAGTAGATAAATCTCAAGTAATTTTTAGGGCGGAAGGAGATTCTAGCCTTACAGAAGTAAAAGCAGAAGAAGGAAATCCAAATATTTACTCAATATCTACTCCAGGACCTGTAGAGGCAAGATATTCAATAGATTATCTTTCAAAAATGCTTAAGGCAGGAAAGCTTACAGATAAAGTTAAACTGGAATTCAATAAAGATTATCCACTAAGGTTAGAATTTTCTTTGAAAGATAAAATAAGATTAGCATTTATATTGGCACCAAGAGTAGAAGATTAATTATAGAATTTTTATCTTTTTCTCTTTTTTCACTTCTGGATAATGTGCCAGGTATGATATTAATAGATTTTCTAAATCAATTTCAAAGCCTATACAGCTTAGATAGCTATTGTTAGTCTTTATATTTAAGGACTTTCCAATATCCTTATTTACTATAATTTTAAAGATACTTATCCATTTATTCTTCTTTGACTTTGATTCAAGTTCTATCTTATTGCTAGTTTTTTTCACTCTATAGTCTAAACCTTGCTTTTTTAGTATGTCTCTAAAAAAGTTTACTAGCTCCTGCATAAAATTATCAGCATCGTAAGGATAACTCATTATAATACCAACAATTTCTTTTTCTAAGTTGGTGTATATCTTTACGGGAATACTTTCCTTTGAGATTATTTTGCTTGAAAACGGAATGCATAAGGTAAGATATCCTAAATTCAAAATGTCTTTCAATTTAAGACTTTTTTTCATCTCCTCTTCATCAAGCTCCCTCAAAATTTTAAACTTGTCTATTATTCTCTCTATGTTATTGTCACTGTCATTAAAAACATATAGAAAAGAGAGCTTTGTTAAATCTATATTTAATTTTCCTAACTTAGAAATGTCCTTTTTTCTTATAGAGCGAGAAAGAACTATGTTATCAAAAGAGTTCTTATGCAAATTTTCTTCAACATATCTTTTGAGTTTAGAGTATATCTTAGAAATTTCAGGAAGCAGTATGTTACCGCAAGAATAAAGATTAAGTATCTCTTTTCCATTTTTTAAGTCCTTCTTTATATCAGATATTTCAATAGTCTCTATAATTTTCTTATCTTTTCCCTCTACTTTTTCTTTTAGTAATTTTAGTAACCTATCCATACATCCCTTGCTAAAAAAAGAGTAATCTAGAAATTCCAAAACAAGAGTTAATTTGTCATCTACAACTTTGCATGATTTCATAAAAGGAACTTTAATATCTTTTATCCCTTCATTTTTTACATTTAATAATAGTTCATACCTCTTCACATAGCAATCTCTTAGACCTATTTTAAATTCATTAAGAAAATTTTCGAATTCCTTAACAATTTTAGGTAATATTCTGTGTGCAAGGGTTTTTTCTGCAGAATATTCCAAGAATATTCTATCATAATGGACTTCCAAATTTTTAAGAGAATCTTTTTCTTTTCCAAACTTGGCAAATAAATCTTTAACAAATTTCTCTAATTTTTCTTTTTCATATTCTGCCATTGCTCTACTCAATACAAAAACAAATTCTATAGAACTTTGCATAATTTTTATTTAGGATTATTAAAATAATGCGAAAAACAGTCGAATTTACCTACACTCTTTATTTATATTTTTCCCATGATACTACAATAATGCAAAATGAGAACAATCATAGCCCAATAAAAATAAAGGGAGGAAAGATAATTGACTTCCTGAATGAAAAAAAGAAAGAAATAGATAAAATCATAGAAAAGTACTTTCCAAGAAAGGTAGATGAAAAGTATTTAGAGTGGATACTAGGAAAACCAAGATACAAGTATTGCAAAGAAGCTTTTCAAGGTGCTTTAACCGATCCTGTATGGGATTTCCTGGACAGAGGTGGAAAGAGATGGAGACCTGTTTTGTTCCTGTTGATATATGAAGCACTTGGAGGTAAAGATGAAGAACTTGTAAAAGATTTGGTTATAATCCCAGAACTAATTCATAATGGAACTATTATCATAGATGATATCGAGGATAGAGGAGAATTAAGAAGAGGAAAACCATGCCTTCACAAAATCTTTGGTGAAGATATAGCAATAAATGCTGGAAACTTTCTATATTTTTTTCCATTACTTTCTGTGATCAAAAACAGAGACATCATAGGAGAAAAGCATGCTAATGATATCTACGAGGTATTTATTCAGGAGATGATTAATTTAAGTGTAGGGCAAGCCACCGATATATATTGGCATAAAGGCAAAGCAAAGGAAATTAGCGAGGAAGAATATTTACAAATGTGTGCATACAAAACAGGATGTTTGGCAAGGATGAGCGCAAAAATCGCTGCAATTCTCGCTAATGCCGATAAAGAAACTATAGAAAAAGTAGGTAAAATAGCAGAGGCAATAGGAGTAGCATTCCAGATACAAGATGATATTTTAGATATAGCTTTAAAAGGAGAAGATAGAAAAGCTTTCGGCAAAGCATTCGGAAACGATATAAAGGAAGGTAAAAGGACTCTCATGGTTGTATATACACTAAAGAGAGCAACAGAAGAAGATAAAAAAAGATTGTTGGAAATTTTAGACAAGGAAGAAAATACTGAAGAAGAAATTACAGAGGCTATATCCATTTTGGAAAAATATGACTCTTTAGACTATGCGAGGAAAAAAGCGAGGGAAATTGTTGAAGAAGCTTGGAGAGAAGCAGAGCCTATATTAAAAGAAGGCAAGGCTAAAGAGCTTTTAAGAGAATTCGTCTATTATCTAATCGAGAGAAAAGTATAAATTTATATAAACAAACCAAAGTGTTTTTGGAGTAGAAAATGGCAAAGAAAAAATCTAAGAAGGGTTGCGCATCTCGAGGAAAGTCAAAATCTAAATCTAAAAAGAAGAAAAAGTAAACTTCTTTTTTAGTTTTTGATTTTTTATAAAATTGGTTTTTTCCTTTTCTAAAAATCTTAGTATATGATATAATGGAAAAAAAAGAGGCAAGCATTGTTTTAGAATCTGGAAAATGTGTATGGGGAAACTGTTATTTTTGTGGTTGGGGAAAGAAAGAAGCAAAGAAAGACTATGAGCATTTAAAGAAAAAACTTCTAAATTTTTTGGAGAAAAATAAAGGAATAAAAAGGCTAAAAATATTTTCTTCAGGAAGCTTTCTGGATAGAGAACAATTTAGCAAAAGATTTTTGAAAGAGATAGCAAAAATTATAGAGAGCTATAAAATAGAAGAATTGGTTATAGAATCAAGACCCGAATTTATTAAAAAAGAAAATTTAGAACCTTTACTAAATAGAAAATTTAAGTTGATAGTCGCTATTGGATTAGAGGCTGGAGACAACAAAATTTTAAAGATAATAAACAAAGGATTTAAAGTAGAAGATTACATCAAGGCATGCAAACTTTTACATTCTTTAAACTGCAAAGTTAGAACTTATTTACTAGTAAATTGCTGTAAAGAACTTTTTGAGAATAAGAATTTGCAGAAAGAAGTTTTAAAACGAAGTTTTGAATTGGTAGAGAAATATAGCGACGAAGTGGTTATTATCAATACATATCCTCATTGTAATAGCGAGTTATGGAAAGATTATATAGCCTTAAGATGGAAACCTCTGGATGAGAAGCAATTTTATTCCCTGGTAAGGCCATACCTAAGAAAAAAGAAAATCAAAGTCGAAATAGATTTTAATAATTTCAATTACATACCAAGATTTCCGAGTTGGGCAAAGAAAAAGTTAAGAGGCGTAGGAAAAGAATTTTTACTCCATCCTTACTACGAAGTTTGGCAAGACTATTTCATAAGATTTTATAAGCCTCCAAAGGGCAAATTCCTTCTCTTTTTACCTTGTGCTTATAAAAAACCTTATCCTAGATCAAAAACATGGAGAGCTATTTTGAAAGCTCTGAAAGAAATAGGAGTTTTAAATAAATTGCATTTGGTTGTTATTTCCTCCCCTGGCGTAATTCCTCAGGAATTTGTAAATTATTATCCTTTTAATTCTTATGATTGGGAAGAATGGAAAGAGACAGAAGAAATAAAGAAATTATATATAAAGGTAACCTATAGGAGAGTCAAAAATTATTTGAAAGCACATGCAAAAAATTACAAAAAACCTTTTTTTGCTTATTTTAGGCCAGATGCTGAGAGTTTGATAGCTTTAAAAAAAGCTTGTAAGGATTTAGGTTTAAGACTAATTTCAATTGTGAAGAAAAAAGATTATGAGCTTGTAAAAGATTATAAACCTGCTTTGGCTTCCGGTTATTTGATAGAAAAACTAAAAGAAAGACTTTCGGAAAAGCTTTGAGTATCTTTTAAATAACTTTCCGAATTCTCATTATGGAACTCAAGGCAAGAGCTTTTGCACGCATGCCAGAAATTGCATACTATGATCCTTACCTACAAAGGGTAGGTGGCTTTAAAATAAAAGGTAATTTAAGTGACTTTGTAGATTATTTGTTTGAGGTTGTTAGCAATGAAGAATTGCAAATATTAGGTTTAGGGGTGAAAGATGTTGAGAAATTAAGAACAAGCAAAGAAGAATATAAGAGAACCTTCTTAAGAAGCTTGAATGAAGGAGGAACTTATCTATTAACTTTATCAGATATCTTTTGGTATCTCTTTCCTACCTCAGAGAAAAATGTTTTTAGGATAGAAGGTTATACTCAATTAACAGAAGACTTGCCTGAAAGAGCAAAAGAAGGAGAAGCAGAACTAAAAAGAATTTTTTCCAAGGTAGGATTTAAAATTTTGGAAGAAATAGATATTTCGTACTTTTGAGTTATTTTAATTTATGGAGATCTATACCCTAGGGACATCAACTAGATCTTTGGAAGAATTCATCGAAATTTTAAGGTATTTTAAAATAGAAATGGTAATAGATGTAAGGCACTTTCCAACTTCTAAAAGATATCCCTGGTTTTCAAAAGAAAACTTAGAAAAAGCCCTTCCAAAAGAAGGAATAGATTATACTTGGTTGGAAGAGTTGGGAGGATATAGAAAGGAAGGTTACTTGGCATATACACAAACAGAAGAATATAAGAAAGGTTTGAATAGGGTAATTGAGCTGGCAAAAGAAAAAAGAATTTGCCTAATTTGTGCTGAAAAATTATGGTTTAGGTGCCATCGCAGATTTATAGCAGATGATTTAGTACTGAGAGGAATAAAGGTTATCCATATATACGATAAAGGCAGTATCCATGAGCATAGATATAGAGATATGGCAGATAGAGTTGTGTGGTGTGATAAAAAGGCAAGAAAATTGAGAAAATCTAGAGTACTCATTTAAAATTTTCCTCCAAATTATATATATACTATAGAGGTGGTGTAACATGACAAACGGAACATCTGGTTTGGGAGTACAGCCAATACTGATTCTTCCAGAGGGAGCAATAAGGCAAACAGGTAAAGAAGCACAGAGAGCAAACATAAATGCTGCGATAGCAATAGCTGATGCAGTAAAAACAACCTTAGGACCAAGAGGAATGGATAAAATGCTAGTAGATTCAGTGGGAGATATAACAATAACCAATGATGGAGCAACAATACTAAAAGAGATGGAAATCCAGCACCCTGCAGCAAAAATGATGGTAGAGATAGCGAAGTCACAGGAAGAAGAAGTAGGAGATGGCACAACAACCGCTGTAGTATATGCAGGAGAGATGTTAAGAAAGGCGAGCGATTTAATGGATCAGGGAATTCATCCTACAACAATTATAAGAGGATTTAGACTAGCAAGGGATAAAGCAATAGAATTATTAGATTCATTATCTGAAAAAGTAACAATCAGGGACGAAGACTTACTAATAAAGATAGCAGAGACTTCAATGACAGGAAAAGGAATAGAAATGGCAAAATCTAAATTAGCAAGACTAGTGGTAGAGGCAATAAAATCTGTTGCCAGAGAAGAGGATGGAAAGATAGTAATAGACACAGATGACATAAAGATAGAGAAAAAACAAGGAGAAAAAATAGAAGATACAGAATTGGTAAAAGGTATTGTAATAGATAAAGAGGTAATGCATGGTGCAATGCCAAAAACTGTTAAAAATGCAAAGATAGCACTAATAGAAAGTTCTTTAGAAGTACACAAAACTGAAACCGATGCTAAAATCCAGATAACTTCTCCAGAGCAATTGCAAGCCTTTATTGATCAAGAAGCAAAAATGCTTAAAGAAATGGTGGAGCACATAAAGAAATCTGGTGCAAACGTTGTATTCTGCCAGAAAGGAATTGATGATTTAGCAGCACATTATTTAGCAAAAGCAGGCATAATGGCAATAAGAAGAGTAAAAAAGAGCGACATGGAAAAATTAGCAAAAGCAACAGGCGCAAACATAATAAGCGAGGTAAAGGAGATTACTGAGCAGGATTTAGGTGAGGCAGGTATAGTAGAAGAAAAGAAAGTTGGTGGAGAGAAAATGATATTCGTAAAGGAATGTAAGAACCCTAAATCAGTGACTATATTGGTAAGAGGAGGAACTGAGCATGTAGTGGATGAAGCAAAAAGAGCTATAGAGGATGGAGTACTTGGAATAGCAAGCGCATTAGAGTATGGCAGCGTTGTATATGGTGGAGGCTCAATAGAAATAGAATTAGCAAAAGGCATAAGAGATTATTCAGAGAAAGTAGGCGGTAAGGAGCAATTAGCTATAAATGCATTTGCTG
>CAZJBU010000002.1:0-3585 GCA_964544525.1 uncultured archaeon | reverse complement strand
GTGCTGGAAAAGATGCGATAGAGATGCTTGTAAATGCTAGAAGTGAGCACGAGAAAGGAAAGAAATGGGTAGGAATAGATGTTTTCAAAGGAGAGCTTGCAGATATGAAAGAGTTAGGCGTAGTAGAACCAACAAAGGTAAAATTACAAGCAATTACTTCTGCAACGGAAGTAGCAGAAATGATTTTAAGAATAGATGATATCATAATAGCAGGTAAATTAGAGAAATCTGGTTCAGGAAAGGGAGAAAGTTCTTCAGGAGGATTTGACGAATATTAATTAAAAATTGTGGTTTTTGATTTTTATGTTTTTGTTTTTATATTAAATTTTTACTACCAAAATTAGGTAAAATAAAATATTTAAAGTTTTCGGTAGTATTATTTTATGACAGGAAAAGTAAAAGTCTATAAGGTAAAGGATATAAAAACAATACCAAAAGACACTGTTATAGCAAATATAGATAGATTCGGTGAGGGAGCTTATCGCTTAAAGTCTGAAGAAGAAATTGTAGTTTACAATGGTAGCGATGTCTTTTCTTTGCCTTCCGAAGAAGTAAGATATCCACATGTAATCCTTTTAGAGGGAGAAGGCAGTTATGTAATAAAAGGAACGGGAAATAATATAGCATTTTCTCCTTTAGAAGAGAACCAAAAAGTAATTAAAACAATAAGCACAAACTTAGTTAGAACTTCTGATTATGCCAATCTATTAGGTGAAAAACAACTATCTGTAAGCTTTAACTTAGGAGAAGAGGTAGAAGGTGTTCTTTATTTCGATGATTTTCTGATAAGATTTTTAGATTTAAAGGAGGGGAAAGAATCATCGGACAAAAGAAAGATAGAAGATAGGTTAGAAGTAACAATTATTCAACCAAAGAGAATAGAGTTAGACCAAAGGCAGAAAAGAAATCCTGTACTGGGCTGTGGAATTCCGGTTTTATAATTTTTATTTTATTTTTTGAATTTCTTTTATGCGTTCTCCTACAGTTGCTGGTATATTCTATCCTGCTGAAAAAGAAGAATTGCATAGCTTACTTGACCTTCTCTTTTCTCAGGCAAAAGCAAGCTATATAGAAAATGTAAAGGGCCTAATAGTGCCTCATGCAGGCTATATCTATTCTGGACATGTTGCTGCTTCTGGCTATAGATCATCTATCCTTTCAAAAACAAACAAATTTGTTATTTTAGGGGTAGACCATAGAGATCACAGGATAATAGCAACTTCTAAACAAGATTGGCAAACTCCTCTAGGTATAGCAAAAGTAGATAAACCATTTATAGAAGAGATAACAAAAGAACATGCCGTAGAAATAGCAGAAGATGTTATGAAATTCGAGCATTCTATAGAAGTTCAGCTACCTTTTTTACAATATCTTTTAGATGATAAATTTACTTTTGCTCCTATTCAGTTACCTCATCTTTCTTTTGATATTTTGGAAGATCTTTCAGAGATATTGGCAAGAAAAGACAGATTTTATATAGCAAGTAGCGATTTTACCCATTATGGCTTTGCCTATAATTATGTGCCAGAGAATTCATGGGACAATCCCCTAGAGTTTGTAAAAAACTTAGATATGGAGATTATAAATACCATACTAGAACTAAATCCTAAAAAATTTTATGATTTGGTTTTGGAAAGAGGATACACGGTTTGCGGACATATACCAATAACTTTGCTTTTATTGATTTTAAAAAGATTAGGTGTGAAAGAAGGTAAGTTGATATCCTACGACACCTCTTTTTCAGCCTCTAAAGATCTAAGTGCAATAGTAGGCTATGCCTCAATAGTTTTCTTTTGATATTATAATTATGCCCATAAAAGTCCTGCCTGATATAGAAGAAAAACTAAAAAAAGCGCATTATGGTTTATTTAATCATAGTGCTGTTCAGATTTGTGAATGGACAAAAAAAGCTATAAGAAAAGAAGATTTTTGCTATAAGCAAAAGTTTTATGGAATTCCTTGTCATAAATGCATGCAATTCTCGCCAGCAAGTGTTTTCTGCACAAATAGATGTATATTTTGCTGGAGGCCCTGTGAATACATGGAAAAGATTTTCTTAAGGGAGAATGAAGTAGATAATCCTAAAGTAATTATAGAGAAACTAACAGAAATTAGGAAACAATTGCTTTCTGGTTTTAAAGGTCTAAAAGGTATAGATATAAGACATTTTGAAGATGCTTTAATACCTTCTCATTTTGCTATCTCTTTGAGTGGAGAACCTTGCTTATATCCAAAATTGCCAGAGATGATTTCTTACCTAAAAACCTTACCTCAAACATTTTCAATTTTTTTAGTTACTAATGGCCAATTACCAGAAATGTTGGAAAGACTTTGTAAAGAAAATGCTTTACCAACCCAACTATACATTTCAATGAATGCTCCAAATAAAGATTTATACAAAAAAATATGCAACCCTTTGCTCGAAAACTATTGGGAGAGATTTTTGAAAAGTTTAGAAATAATGAGCAAAGCAAAAACAAGGAGAATAATAAGACTCACTCTAATAAAAGGTTTAACCTTGGATGAAAAATTTTTGGAAAGTTATTTGGAACTCTTAGAACTTGCAAATCCTCACTTTGTTGAAGTTAAGGCTTATATGCATCTTGGCTATTCCCAGAAAAGGTTAAAAGCAGAAAATATGCCAAGGTTTGAGGAGATAAAGGAATTTGCCCTAAAACTTTGCGAGGTTTCTGATTTTGAGTTAGAAGACGAAAAATTAGAGTCGAGGATTGTTTTACTGAGAAACAGGAAGAATCCTATAGAGAGATTTATAAGATAGAACATGAAGTTTAACATCTTTTTAATTATCTGTAGAATAGTATGCCTTCTGGAACCTTTTTAGCTTTAATATCAGAATAATTAGAGACAATATATTCTATTAATTTGTCTTTTACTTTTTCTAATTCTTCTCCTTTAATTGTTTCATCTACATATGGATTTGATCTCAGGCGAGAATTTATCGCAATTGTTCTATTTTTAATAATTTGTGAACCATTAGCCTCTGTAAAAATGTCTATAGCCTCTATAAGGCTGTCTGGAATTATATAGTCACCAAGATCTATGTATCCTTCAATAGTTGGGAGTAAACCACCTAACTTTATATATGGAATTTCTTCAAAATCTCGCACTATTTCATCTCTACCTAGTATAATTCCTCCATAAGCAATTTCTTTTAGTTCTCTTCTGATTTGGATTTTTGCTTTTTGAGTATTTTCTGTCATTAGATATTTTATCAAAAAAGTTTAAAAATTGTTATGGTAAAGCATATTAGAATTAGAGCTAAGAATACATTTGCTCCAACCAAGCTTCCAGGAGCAGACTACGTCATGAATCAATATGTTGGTTGTCAACATGCTTGCTTATATTGTTATGCCAGATTTCTTCCAGAGCTCGTTAAAAAAGAAAATGTGAAAGGAGAAGTTTATATGAGTAGTGTTAGCGACCCTTATCACCCAATTGAAAAGAAGCTGGAAGTTACAAGAAATGTTTTGAAAAATATGAATAAAGGCATTTGCATTCATTATCCGGAACTTGTTATTAATAAAAACTTTTGATGGTTAACTAAATTTATGACCTATGAGAGAG
>CAZJBU010000001.1:0-21047 GCA_964544525.1 uncultured archaeon | reverse complement strand
GGGTAAAGACAATATTTCATTTAGCAGCAGATCCTGATGTTAAATCCAGCTCGATAAACACAAAAAGTCAATTTGATAACAATATTGTAGCAACCTATAATATCTTGGAAATTGCAAAAGAGTTAGGAATAAAAGAATTTCTATTTACTTCCACCTCAACTGTGTATGGTATAGCAAAGAAAATTCCCACACCGGAAAATTATTCTCCAATGCTTCCTATTTCCATTTATGGCGCTACAAAGCTGGCTTGCGAAGCAATGATAATAGCATATAGTTATACTTACGGTATAAAATCTTGGATATTTAGGCTAGCGAATATTATTGGAAAAAGAGCTACTCATGGAGTATTAATTGACTTCATTAGAAAGCTTAGGAAAGATCCTAAAGAACTTGAGATTCTTGGAAATGGAAAACAATGTAAATCTTATTTGTATATAGAAGATTGCTTAGATGCTATGCTGTTAGCATGGAAAAAGGCAAAGAAGCAAGTGAATATATTTAATGTGGGGAATGAAGATAAAATAGAAGTTAATGAAATTGCAAAGATTGTATGCAAAGAGATGAATGTACACCCTAAATTCAAATATACCAGCAATAAGCCTGAAGGATGGGTGGGCGATGTCCCCCTAATGCTTTTAGATATAACAAAGATAAAGAAATTAGGATTCAAAGTAAAGTATAATTGCAAGGAAGCAATAAAAAAAGCTGTAAGAGATATTTTATCTAGTGGTACTTTCTAAAACCCATTCTTTTTGCTTCCTCTCTAAAGCAATGCCTACAATAGTTAATACCAAATCTTGTAATGATTCCTCTTCCTTTTTTTCCACATTTTTCACATACAGAGGGTCTAAACTTCCTTACATTCACTTTTTCCCTGATCATAATAATCATTTAGAAAAATATTTATTTTGTAAAAAAATGTTCAATGCCTTATCTTTGTTAATAACCTTTATCAACTCTTTTTCTTCAAGTATTTTAAAAGACCTCTTTTGGTAATCTTTTGGAATTTCTTCCTTTCTTTCCCTAAAGAATGACTTAACTGCACTTAAAACATTTTGATGCTTTCTCTTTATATCAGAATAAAATCTTATACCTTCTATGTAGGCATTTGGATATTTTTGTAAAAATCTGATTACGTTCTCTTTCGAGAATATAATTGGACCTTCTTTTTTCTTAATTTTTGGAAGATGTTTGGTTTCTACTTCAAAAATCAAGTAGCAATTATCATTTATAAAAGAAAATGCTCTTACCACTTTGAAATCTTCTCTTTCTAAATAAGAATGTATCTTCCTCTGTAATTTTCTTAACTGAGGATAGATGGTATCTAAAATTTCGTCATCTTCTTTTTCAAATACTACACCGAAGAAATAAGTTTCTCTATCTTTCTTTAATTTTTGGATTAGTAAAGGTTTTATTCTTTGTTTTTTAGGCTCTGGAAATTCATTTGTCTCTACAAATTTTTTGGCTTCCTTTATTAGGATCCATAGATTTTCAGCGGATAGAGCACTAGCAACATTTCTATTTTTATCTACTGGATCTATAACTATCAAAGGTTCATTTTTGAATCTTCTAATAGCTTCCTTCCTATTGCTTAACCCTTCTATATCTATATACTCTCCAAAGAACCATTTGCTAATTTCTTTTATTGTTTGCTTAAACGAACCATAATTGATGATAAGAAGTTCGCACAAATAGCCAGAGACGCCTTGGTTAACAACATCACTTCCATAAACGCCTATAACCTTACAGAAATATTTTAACAATCTTACCTCATCGCATAAGGTTGGGGTTAACTTGCTTTTTACATATTTATAGTGGAGAGGGCTCCTATCTACAGCGGAAATAATTTTTTCTCCCTCCTTTATCTCATAGCAAGGCACTACATCTATTTCGTATCCGGAAGCAACGATATGTACATAAGGATGCTCAGCATATTTTAATATGTATTTTCCGCCCAACTCCTCAGCAATAGAAAGACCTATTTTTAGACCATAATCCTCTAACTTTTCTTTTGGAAATCGTACTTTAAAGACTAGAAAAAGATCTATATCATGATCTCCCTTAAGCCAAGTATTTTTTGCAATAGATCCAACAAACATTGGATAAGCATTAAAAGGTTTTGCTCTTTTTTCTGCAATTTTGTATAAATCGTCAAGGAACTGCTTTACCCTATTCCTCTCCTCAGGAGAAGGCTTTATTTTTTTAAGGATTTCTACTCTGTTCCAAGCCATTATAATATTTAAATGGTTTACTTTAATATATTGGCTAATTTAAAAATTTTTTGGAATTTTAGATATGGCTTTCAAGGCAGAGATAGTAGAAATAGTAGGGAACTACGGACCAAAAGGTTTAAAACTTGTAAAGTGTAGAGTTTTGGAAGGCATAGACAAAGGGAAAATTATTGAAAGGTTTGTGGTAGGTACAACAAAGGTTGGCGATTTAATATGGATAAAAGATACTTCTATAGAAACTGTTTCTACAGGTAAGAGAAGGTGATGAAAAATGAAATGTAGTTTTTGCGGAGAGAAGATTGGAAAGGGAAGAGGGATTATGTATGTAACTGTAAAGGGAAAAATATATTACTTTTGTTCATCTAAGTGCAGAAAAAATTTTAATCTTGGTAGAAATCCAAAGAAAGTAAAATGGGTAAGAAAAAAGAAATAATTTTATTATTAATTTAATTTTCAATAAAGGTTTTATGATATTTGATAACATATGTACAGGAAGTCTTTGTAGTATCCTGTATTATCTGATTCCTTTTCTATTTACATATGCTTTAGTGTTTTTAAGTATAGAGGTTTCTGGTATATTTGGGTCTGGCAAGAGAAATTTAAAATCTTTGATTGCTCTTGCTTTATCATTTTTTGCCTTGTTATATAAAGGTTATATTGAATTTGTTTATAGCTTAGCCCCATACATAGCATACATATTGATAATTGTATTCATAATATTGCTCATTAAAACTTTGCTTGTGGATAAGTTAGTATCGGGAAAAGAGAAAGTATCAGAAAAAGAAAAGATTTTGCTGCTTGTCTTTTTGTTCTTAGGCATAACTACTTTTTCTTATTTATTTCCAGAAAGGCTAGCATTACCTTTTTTTTCATCAAATGATATTCTCTTTTTAATAGCTTTGGTTTTGGTAGTGCTTATCATATATCTCGGATATGGAAGAACAATAGATACTGGAAGATCTGAAAATGATTGAAAAAATAAGAGGATTTATACATAAAGAGAAGAGTGCAATCGAATATTTTATTTTTGGTTTTATAGCATCTATAGTAGCTTATTTGTCTTCTATAATAATACCAAATACAGGTGTTTTGTTTTCTATATTTATTGCTCTGTTCTGTTATCCGATAGTATATGGTGTAATGAAAGAAGAAGCAAGTAAAAGCGAATACAGTTTTTATTGGGAATATTTTTATAAACTTCCCTTTATAGAGAGGCACAAAAAAATCATATCTATGCTTCTTTTTTTAACTTTAGGTATAAGTTTTGGAACAGGTATATTATATCTCATTGTTCCTGACTCAAGTAAGATATTTTCAGATCAATACAACACAATATATACACTAAGAAAGGAAGTTTCTTTAATTACAGGTTCTATAGTGAACAAAAATGTTTTCTATAATATCTTTTTTAGCAATGTACGTGTTTTAATAATATTCTATATTTTTTCACTTATTTACGGGGTTGGAAGTCTTTTCTTACTTACTTGGCAGGGAACTATTTTAGGAGTAGCAGCAGGCTTAGAAGCTAAAAAATTACAAGGGCTTCTATCACTACCATTTACAATTGCATACTATCTGCCTTGGGGTCTATTAGAATTCCTTGCATATATATGTACTAGTGTAGGCGGGTGTTTGCTTTATATAGCAGTTGCAAGACACAAAGGAGATAAATATATGTGGTATAATATTAGAGATTCTTTATTGCTTTTATTTTCCTCTATAGTGATTCTTTTTATAGCTGGAATAATTGAGTGCTTTGCCATTAAGTAAATTGGATAAAGCCTAACTCCTTTAAAATTTCTAACCAAGCCCATGCCCAAATAATAGCTTCAAAGGCTTCTATCAGCTTACCTTCCTTTAGGAAATATTTTGAATCTTCTATATATGCATAAATATTTTCTATATATTTCTTACCTTCCTTGGAAAGAGGAGATATTTTCACATTCTCTATTGCTTCTATTTGTTTCTTTGTCTCTTTAATAAGAAGGTCTTTTATATCCATAATCATCTCTTCTTTGAAACTTCTTTTTTAATTTCAGATATATATTTTCCCTTAAGATAATCATATTTTTCCTTTTGAGTAACTCCTGGCAATTTATCGGTTAGTTTCTTCATTCGCTTTTCTAATAAAGCATAACAATATAATGCAGAGGAAAGAGCATCCTTTTCATGCTTACTAAGTTTATCTAATTTTATCTTACTTCTTCTCTCAAATTTTTTCAAAAGTCTGTTTTTTCTTTTAGTAGAAAGATCTCTGCTTGGTAAGCAAAGCTCAGCACCTAATAAAGAAGATATCTGCTTAACCTCTTTTGGTGCTCTTGCTCTATCGAAAGAAACATATTTTATATTTCCATTTGCAAGTATTTCCTCCAAAATAGCTTCCTTTTCCTTACCTTTGCCACATTTTATCAAGCAAACCTCTCCATCTAAGTCTAGAATAGCAACAGCAAAAGTTATGCCTGTATCTATACCTAAAATTTTGTACTTCATCTAATTAATATATTCTAACAAAAAATTTATCTTTTGCTTCTGTTTCAAGATATAAAAATAAGGTTCTATCTCTCTTTGCTAGAAAATTGAAAGATTTATCTAATAAAGCTAATTTAAAGTCTCTACAATCTCCAACATTAACTTCTTTGACAGATAATGGTTCTATTGACATAAATCTTGTGCTGTTGCAAAAAAAGAGAGATACATTTACAGAAGCACCATAAAAATTGCCAAGGTATGCCTTGCTTGATTGAAGAAAAAGATATATTACTCTAACAGGAAACTTGGATACTAGAAATTTTGAGAAATTTTCTAATTTATTGGTACAATCTCCATATAAACTGCAATGCACTAATAGTTTATTATATTCCCTTGCGCTATTTTCAAGATAATAATTAGCCTTAAAATCTAAAATAGGGAGAGAGATAAAATGTTTTAACATAAAAAGCAAAGCAATAGAAAAAAATATTGCACCTATTAAGAACATTTGGCCTCTCATAAATATCCTATTAAACTTTCTTTTTTAATCTTCTTCTCTCTATCTAAATATTTTTTCATCTTTTTTTCTTTGTGGAATGCACTCCAATAATAACCTTCATCTCTAGTACCTTTAGTTATTAAGATTATTATCTTTCCTGCCTTCATTCTTGCAACTCTCCCTCTTCTTTGTATTTGTCTAATCTCGCTGGGCACAGGTTCATAGAAAACAACAACATCTGCACTTTTTATATCTAACCCTTCTTCCCCAACAGAAGTACAAACCAAACAATTTTTTTCGCCAGAAGAGAATTTTTCTATAACCTCTAGTTGCTTCCTCTGCGTAATACCTTCTTTTTTTCCTAATAAAGCTATAGGTTTCACTATATCGTTCTCTAAGCTCTTAACGATCTTCTCTACTGTTTTTCTATATTGAGCAAAGACTATCACATTTTTGCCCTCTTGTATTTCTTTCTCTACTATTTTCTTCAGTTCGGTCAACTTCGGATGTTCCTCCTTTGAATTTTCTACAATCTTTATAAGTGTTCGAAATCTTTCATCTTTAATTAACTGCTCTTCTGCTTTTGTTTTTGATTTTAAAAGTTCTCTCAGATAAAATTTCAGCGGAGTTATTCCCTGAGTTTCTAGAAGGGTAAGAGCATGATCTAGTTTCAGAATTTTTGCTACCTTTGAAATTGCAAAGAATAAAGCAGGAGAAGGATTTTCTCTGCTTTGCTCAGATAAGAACTTTTGCAAATCTAATAATTCTTTTCTGCTGAGGTCTAACTTATTTATTACACCAAGAGAAAATAGATCATCTATCTCTTTTTTAATCATATCTTTCAACAGTTCTTGTACCTTTTTAAATTCATCAGTAAGCTCCACCCTTATCCACTCTATTTGCTTTTCCTTTACATAAGGCCTTACATCCTTATCTCTCTCTGTTCTTATTTCAATATTATGAACGGATAGATTTCTTTTTATTTCTTCTATTTTTTCTTTTTTGTAAGAAGGAGATGCGGTAAGACCTAAAATCAAAGGTTTTTTTGCCTGCTCAAGATATTTTTTAGCAATATATACATAAGCGTAATTTCCTACCGCTTTATGCGCCTCATCAAATACAACCATACAAAAATCCTCTAAATTTAAAATACCTTCTTTTAAATCGTTCTTTACTGTTTGAGGTGTCGCAAATATAAGTTTGTATTTATAAAGACCTATTCTTTTATACTTATTTTGCTCTCCCGTGACAAGAGCCATAAATTCTCCCGGAATTTTTGTTATCTTTTCAAAAGTTTTTTTATGCTGAGCTACTAAAGGTTTGGTCGGAGCCAAGAATAGAACCTTACAATCTTTATTTTTTGCAAAAAGGGTGCATATTGCCAAAAGGGCTATGTTGGTTTTTCCCAATCCTGTAGGCAAAACTACCAAAGTATTTCCTTTCAAACATCTTTCAGCAATTTTTATCTGATATTCCCTATATTCCATTGCCTTCTCTCTTATCAATGGATGTTCTATCCACATAACAAATTTTAATTCAAAATAATTAGATGGAGATAGATAAGGAGATATTGGAAGGTTTAAAAGAGGTTTTGAAAAAGTATTCCCTCTGCGATATTTGTATAGGCAGACAATTAAGATATTGGAAAAAGGAAATAGACAACAAAGAGAAAGGAAAGATAGTAAGAGAAATTTTAGGCATTAAAAAAGAGTATAAAAAGTGTGACTTGTGTGGAAATATTTTTAAGGAACTTCCTTCATTGCTCAAAGCTTTACATAAACAACTTAAGAAATATGAGTTTGATTCCTTTGTGGTTGGTACTATAGAACCTGCAGAGAAAAAAGGATTGGAAGAAAAAATATGGGAAATTATAGGTGTAAAATATTGTGAATCAATAAAACTTGAGATAAACAGGATTATTGGATTAGATATCCAGAAAAAATTAAATAAGAAAGTTGATTTTTCCAATTGGGATATAAAAATAGAGTTTGATTTGAAAAATAAAAAATTCATTATAATTCCGAGAGATATATACATCTCAGGATATTTTCAAAAGAAAAAAATTATTAATCAATCTATTAACAAAATATTTGAATTAAAAGGAAAAGAGTTGTTTAAAGGGGAAGGTGCAACTTTATACACTTTTGGAAAATTAGAAAAAGAGGTAATCTTAACTGCAAAGAAATTTTTTGTGCTTAGGATAAAGAAGCCAAAAAAGAGGAAAGTTAAACTAACAGAACTTGCAAAAAAAATAAAAAAAGAAGGTCTAATTGTAAGCGATCTAGAATATGTGAAAAGGGTAGCAATATTTGATTTTATTGGTAAAGAGATAAAGCAAACCACCTGTATATACCTAGAGTTAGATAAAAAAGCAGATTATTTTGTTGTTGAAAGGTTAATGGATATGGAAAGAAAGGTAATAAAGCAAATAGATGAATTTGGAAAAGAAAGGAGAGAAAGGATACTGAAAGTTAAAGTTGACACTTGGGGGAAGAAGGTAAAATTATTCTTAGAAACTTCTCCTAACTTTTTGCCTTATAAATTTGCCACAAATAAGACTTCTCCCGGCCTCAAGAAATTTCTTGAGCATAACTATAGAATAAAGAAGATAGAAATAGTTAAATTTGAGATTAAATAAGTCCTGCCAAAGAATTTCTCATTATCATGGCAATTATTGCAATCAATATTGCTACCAAAATCAAACTCAAAGTTATCCATAATATATTTTCTTCTATACCTTTCATATTTAGCCAGGTATTAGAGAAGGTAAATTTTCTATAATCTTTAATCCTAAATCCTTTCCATATACGGAAAGGAAAAGAGCAATAGATAGGCAAACTAGGAATATAATTAGATAGAATAGTTGCTGTGTAGTAATGCCTTTCATAAAATAAATCAAAATTTATATAATAAATTATTATGGTAAAGAGGGTGCCAACAGACATCAAAGGTTTAGATGATAAAATAGAGGGTGGGTTTGTAGAAAATAGTGTTGTTTTACTCACAGGAAAGACAGGTACCGGAAAGACCTCATTTTGCGGAAGTTTTTTATACTATGGCGCTTTAAGAGAAGAACCTGGCGTTTATATAACCACGGAAGAAAGCGAAGATGACATAAGGGAAGATATAAAAGCTACCTTTGGATGGGATTTAAAAAGGTTAGAAGAGAAGAAATTACTAAAAATACTATCTATTAAACCAGTATTTCCAAAAAATGTCTCTGGAGAAGATGTGGGAAGGCTAGTGAAATTATACATCTTTAACCTTATGGATAAGATAAGTACTGCAATAAAATCTATAAATGCAAAGAGATGTGTTATAGATTCTATATCTGTGGTTGAGATGTTTATAAAAGATGAATATCTTGCAAGAGCTGCAATCATGAGTTTAATTGAAACTCTGAAAAGTTTAGGTGTAACTACTATAATAACCTCCACGATACCAGAAGAGAGTGAATCTCTTTCTGGTGGAGGTATTATTGAATATCTTGCAGATGCTATTATAAAACTTGACTTTGTTCCGGTTGCTGAAGAATATAAGAGGACCCTAACCATAAGGAAGATGAGGAGAACTAACCATAGCACACTAATCCATCCATTTGAAATCACAAAAGAAGGAATAAGAATTATAGATGTCTGAAAATTCCAAATATTTTATTTTGCTTCTTAGAATATTATGGAAATAGACTATAAAAAAATAGGATTAAAAGTAGGTTTAGAATTCCATCAAAGATTAAATACAAAAACGAAATTGTTTTGTAATTGTCCTCCTAAGTTTTCAGAAGGAGATCCATCCTTTCTAGTATTAAGGAGGCAGAGACCTATTGCTGGTGAATTAGCAGAAGCTGACAAAGCTGCTTTAATGGAATTCGAAAAAGGAAAAGATTATATTTATCAATACTATGACGATACTTGTTGTGCTATAGATATAGATAGCGATTTTCCTAGGGAAGTTAGTAAAGAAGCTTTGGAAATCGCATTACAAGCCTGTAAGCTATTTCGCCTAAATGTGCCAGATGAATTGCACACAATGAGAAAAATTGTAGTAGATGGTAGCAATACAACAGGCTATCAAAGAAGTATTTTGGTAGGTATGGGAAGCGAGGAATCCTTTATCGATACTGAGTATGGTAAGGTGAGGATAAAGGATTTGTATTTAGAAGAGGAAAGTGCTACAAAGGTTGAAGAGGACGAAGGAAAAATTGTTTATAGAATAGATAGATTGGGAATACCTTTGATAGAAATAAGTTCTTTACCGGAAATATGGCACCCAAAGCAGGCAAAAGAATTTGCCCTAAAAATAGGCAGATTACTAAGATCTTTAAAAGTTCAAAGAGGAATCGGCACCATAAGGCAAGATGTTAATATAAGCATTAAGGGCGGTGCAAGGATAGAGATAAAAGGTTTCCAGGATGTCGAAAATTTAGATAAATTAATAGAGTTGGAAGTAGAGAGACAATTAAATTTGATAAAAATAAAGGAAACTCTTAAACTTAAAGGCAAAAGCAAAGGATTTGAAATAAAAGAAGTATCTGAAATATTCTCAAATTCAGAATGTAAAATCTTAAAGGGCAAGAAAGTATATGCAATAAAGGCAAAAGGTTTTTCTGGTATTTTCAAGATGAAAATTTCTGGAGAAAAGACTTTTGGAAGGGAAATTGCAGACTATGCCAAAGTTTTTGGGTTCAAGGGAATTTTACATAGTGATGAGGACTTAGAGAAATATAAGATATCGAAAGAGGAAATAGAACGCGTAGGCAATAGCTTAAAGTTGGAGAAAGGAGATTTATTCATTTTGGTTTCTGGAAATGATGAGGAAAAATTGAAAAAAGTATGCAACATAATTGTAAAGAGATTAGAATATGCTTTTGTTGGTGTACCAGAGGAGACAAGAGTCGCAAATCCTGATTTTACTACAAGATATTCTAGACCTCTTCCAGGCGCCTCTAGATTATATCCAGAAACGGATTTGCCAACAATAAAAGTTTCTTTGGATAAAATAGAAGTTCCAGAAACATTGGATGAAAAAAAGGAACGTTTTATAAAAATTGGTTTAAGTGAGGAATTGGCAGAGCAGATAGTAAATTCTTATGAGTTAGAATTATTTGAAGAATTTATTAAAAAGTTTGAAAAGTTAGATCCAAAAATTATTGCAAACACCCTAACAAACATAAAAAGAAATTTGAAGAGAGATTACAACAAAGAGGTTTCCAAAGAAGAGCTGGAAGAGGTATTCTCTTTGTTGGAAAAAGAAGAAATTACTAAGAAAGGGATATTAGATTACTTACTAACAAAAAATTTGGAAAATTTGAGAAGGATAAAGGGAAAAGAGCTTAAGGAATTGGTAGAGAGAATTGCAAAAGAAGTTGGAAAGGAAAAGGTTTTTGAGGAAATTATGAGAAGGTATGGTAAAAGAGTTGAAGCAGAAGAGGTAAAAAAGATTTTATCTTAACTATTCATCAAAAGCCTCTCTTTCCAATTTCTTCAAACATTCCTGCAAAACATCTAAAAGCTTGAATCCTTCATGATTTGCATAAAAAGTATTTTTAGGAAAAACTGCTCTAATGCTAACCTCGTATCTATTTTTATCTCCATGTCTTTTGATTCTAACTTTTATATATCCAGAGCCATATTTATTTCCTAACTTTTCAGCGAAAGAGGAAAGGCTTTTTCTAAACAAACCTTGCTCGAGTAAAGGAAGTTCATAGTAATCACCTACAAATTTTATAGCAACTTTTTCCTCTTCTTTATATAACCCTAAAACCTCTCTTAGTAGACTTTTTTTGGAAATAACTCCTAAAAATTTGCCATCCTCTTCTATTCCAACCACTTCTCTTTTTCTAATTTCCATTTCTTCCAATATTTCCCTCAAATTTAGATTAGAAGACAACATAATAAGCTCGTACGAATAAAAATCTCTTGCCTTTAGTTCATATTCCGTAACAGGATCTTTTATTTTATCCCCAAAGCCTATTTTCTCCTTTGGTTTCAAGATGTTTTCTATAATATCGCAAATATGTAAGACATACAAGGAACCTTTCCAGTTAATTATAGCATAATCTCTTTTTCTCTCCCAAAGATAGTTTATAATCTCTCCCAAAGAGACATTTTCATCGAAAATATCGATACTCTTTTTTACTTCCTTTGCCTTCTCTTTTCCTAAATTGGTTTTTTCAAAAAAGAATTTTAGAATATCCTCTATTTTAACTATACCTAAGAATTTTGTGTTATCCTTGGAAAATACAGGTAAAGCAGAAGAATAGCTTTCTACCATAAGCTTTGCTGCCTCAAAAAGAGTATTTTCCTCGCTTAATCTTGGATAAAACTTTAACAAATGTTTAACTTTTGTTTTGTTTACATCCAATTTAGGATCAAGGAGCTCCAATGGAGATAGCATACCTACGTAATCTTCTCCTTTAAAGACAGGAATTTCTTTTCTCCATTCTTTAAACAATGAAATTACGGAAGAGATTACATCATCCTCTTTAGCCTTTGGGAAATCCTCTACTAAAATTTCCTTAACACTCGTTACCTCAACCATAAATGTCAACTTATCAAAATAATATAAATTAAACTTTTAGGTCTACTTCAGCGAAGCTTTTGCTAATTTTCTCGTTCCAGAAGGAAGGCAATCTGTTCTTTATTAAACCTTCGAACCAGTCGCTATATACATAGGTATACTTATTTTTATTTTTCTCTATTCTCCTAAATATAGGCTTTACTTTTTTATATAGCTGTTGGATTTCCTTTCTCTCAAATTTTTCCTGTAGTAAGCCAGGTTCCTTTATCATTATGACATCCGCTAACCTTAGTATGTTAATATCTATAATTGCTGAACTTTGAGTTATGAATATTAGGCTTAGATTTTTATGTCTAGCAACTGCCATAATTTTGGTAATTAATCTATTAAGCTCTTTTGAACTTTCCCTAGCTGAAAAACTTAATGCAGCTTCGTCTATAAGTACTATAGAATCATTCTTTAATTTACTTAAATCATACTCTTTTTTTATCCATTTTGGTAAACCTGCTTCTATTCCTATAGCATAAATATTCCTTTTTGAATCTTTTAGAAACTCCAAAATTGAAAATCCTAAAGCTGTTTTTCCAGAACCTCTTCTCCCTGTTATAATTACTATTAAACTTTGCTTCTTTAAAGCTTCTAAGAATTCTTTGAAATCTCTTTCGTCTCCATCCTCTAAGTAAAAAATAGGCATCTCTTCCTTTATAGCTTTTTTCTTATCCTTTCTCTCTATTCTCTTCTTTTTAATCCAAAACAAAAGTCTTTCTATCATCTTATTTCAAAGAACTTTCTTATCATAGGATTCATTTCCTCTAAATATCTTGTTGCCAGATTCTCATAAAGGTTGTATATAATCATTACTGTTAATAAAATACCAGTACCTGTTCCTAAAGCACCCATAAAATCTGCTAAAGCAGCTAACGCTCCAACAGCAGCACCACCTAAAACAGCTAAAGGCATAATATATCTATCTAAAACCTTTTCTAAAATTCTTGGATCTCTTCTAAAGCCAGGAACTTGCATTCCAATAGATTCTATTTGCCTAGCAACACTTCTAGCATCCATACCAGAAGTATTTACCCAGAATACAGAGAATATTATCGCTAATATTATCATTGCCAAAGAATAGAAAATACCTCTTACTATCATATCCACAGTTGCCACACCAAAAAGAAGGTTAGTTAAAAGATTATGAGGTGGAGAAAGAAGATGTGCCAGGCCAGAAATGGCTTGCCCCCTCTCATCAAATTCTCCTAATATAGGGATTCCTTTACTATAGAGCATGGCTCCCCACATATGTATATTTGCAAGAAGAGCAGCAGCAAAAATCACAGGAATGTTGGAGGTATAAAAGAAGTTTAATGGCCATCTTCTTCCAAAACCTTTAAAACTTGCAAATGCTAGAGGAACTTCTACTTTTATTCCATTAGCATAAACAACAAGGAGAAATACTGCTATGGTCGATATTATAGGAACTAAAGCTTGCATAGCAAGTTGTAAGTTGCCTGTTGATAAACCAAATAGCAATCTTGGTATTTCTCCGGCAGGTATGTTATCGACAGAATACCATGAAAATAATCTTACGAAAATTGTTTGAGAAACTCCAGCTGCAATGAAAAGAGATACTCCGCTTCCTATGCCCCACTTCGATATTAATTCATCTAAAAACAATATGATTATACCTCCAATTGCTAATTGGAATATTAATAATAAAGCAAGATGAGGTAATTTTGGAGTTAGTGCTCCAGATAATACCCAAGCAGCAGCCTCAAAGAAACAGAAAAAGAAGGCAAGCAATTTTTGCACTCCTACAAATCTCGCCCTTCCTTCTACAGAATTTAAATCCCAAGAAATAATGCCTGAACCTACTAATAATTGTAGAATAATAGAGGCCATTACGATAGGTCCTATACCTAAAGTAGCTAGTGTACCTATTTTAGACCCAAGAATCATCTGCATTGTTTGCAATCTTTCAAATATTGCTGGTGTAGTACCTGCAACAGGAATTTGTCCCATTAAGAGAAAAATTAATAATCCGATAAAGGTCCACATCAACCTTTTATTAAAAGGCACTGCAGTTATTGGTTGTTTAACTCCTGGCAATATTCTCAAAATATTGTCAATATTCATCATTTTAATTTAGAAGAAATTTTAAAAAATTGGAAAAATTGAGATGACAAATAGAGTCACAAAACTAGAAACAAAAATTCCTGCTATCAATTGTGCTGGTGTATGGGAATTAGTTTTCAGCCTTGACCATATTGCAGGTAACAACAAAAGGTAAAAAAAGGAATAGTAGTACCCAAAGAAATAGACTAAAAAAGTTACAGGTCCTGCGATAGCTGAGGTATGAACGCTTATCTTCCACTTTATGTTTATTATAAAAATCGTGAATGTAACTATAAGGTAGCATAGAGAGAGCAATTTTAAGTAGTATATATCTAAATAGCTAAAGGTTAGAAAAGAAAAGAGAAAACATAGCATTGCAATAGTAAAGAAGAAGGGCCTTTCTTCTTTGTTTTCTACAAAGATGTCTATTCCTTTTTCTTTAAATAGAATGAGAATAGGAAGTACAGGCAAAATGCTTATGAAAAAAAGACTCAACACAAAAGATAAAAGAAAATTTTCTGTGTATGCAGAAACTATTATTAAAAACAAAAAAGAAACAAAAGGATGTGACAAAAATAAAGAGACCTTCCTAGCTAGCATAAAAAATTTTAACAAAATATTTAATGGACAAAAGCTCAGAAGAGTTTTTTAGAGAAATAACTGAAAAATGGCAAAAAGAATGGGAGAAAGCTAAAGTTTTTGAGCCAGAGGTAGATGAAAATAAGCCTAAATATTTTCTTACTGTGGCATATCCTTACATTAATGCATTGTTACATTTAGGGCACTGCCTTACTTACACAAGAACAGAAATTCTTGCAAGATTTAAAAGAATGTTTGACCACAATGTGCTATGGCCTCAAGGATGGCACGCTACAGGCGCTCCTATAGTAGGAGCTGCACTAAAAGTAAAGGAAAAAGACCAAAAGCAGATAAAAATATTGAAAGAATGTGGCATATCTGAGGAAGAAATTTCCAAATTTGAGAACCCTGAATATTGGGTATTTTACTTCTCAGAAAAAGCGAGAGAGGCTTTTAAAAAAATGGGTTTCAGCGTAGATTGGAGAAGAGAGTTTTTTACCACATATTTAAACAAGGCTTATTCTAAGTTTATAGAATGGCAATACAGGAAATTAAAAGAGAAAGGATTCATAGCAAAAGGAAAGCATCCTGTAGTTTGGGATCCAAAAGTAGAAAAGGTTATTGGAGACCATGATAGACCTGATGAATTTGCTGGTATTCAACCTCAAGAAACTATTTTAATAAAATTTAGAGATAAAGAAGGGAAAATATATCCTTGCTCAACCTTTAGGCCAGAAACTGTTTATGGAGTAACAAATTTGTGGGTAAATCCTAAAGGGATATATGTAGAGGCAAAAGTAGATGATAAAATATGGATAATTTCTAAAGAGG
This sequence comes from uncultured archaeon, assembly GCA_964544525.1. Taxonomy (GTDB): domain Archaea; phylum Aenigmatarchaeota; class Aenigmatarchaeia; order QMZS01; family QMZS01; genus CAZCGS01. The sequence goes on along the minus strand of CAZJBU010000001.1, from coordinate 5,810 downwards.
TTGTAGAAGAAGTAAAAGATCAAGAACATGATGTTGAAATTATAAAAGAGATAAGTGGGAATAATCTTATTGGAAAAGAGATTGTAAATCCAGTAACAGAAGAAACCATTATAATTTTGCCAGCAGAATTTGTAGATGTAGAAATAGGTACAGGTATTGTGATGAGTGTTCCTGCCCATGCTCCATGGGATTGGATAGCTCTAGAAGAATTAAAAAAAGATGAAAACTGGAAAGAAGTTGCTGAAAAAATAGAACCGAGAAGTTTAATAAGGTTAGAAGGGTTCTCGGAATATCCTGCAAAAGATATAATAGAAAAGTTAGGTATAAAATCTTCTAAAGATAGAGAATTGCTAGAAAAGGCTACTAAAGAGATATACTCAAAAGAATTCTATAATGGTGTTTTGAAAGATATCTATGGAAAATATGGTGGTAAAAAAGTTTTTGAAGTTAAAGAAGAATTGATAAAAGAGTTTGCCGAACAGAATATAGCAATAAGACATTATATTTTACCAATAAGATTTTACAGTAGATATGGTGGAAAAGTACATGCAAAAATTGTTAGTGATCAATGGTTTTTGAAATATAGTGATAAGAAGTGGAAAGAGCTTGCCCATGAATGCGTAGATCAAATGGTATTTTATCCTCCAGAATTAAAGCAAGTATTTCATCAAGGAATTGATTGGTTAAGGGATTGGGCCTGTACGCATAAAGGAGAATTAGGTACTTTCTTACCTTGGGATAAAGAATGGACTATAGAATCGCTTTCCGACTCTACAATATATATGGCATATTATATTGTTGCTAAATATCTACAAAGTGCTGAAAAATATGGTATAGATGTTGATAAGTTGGATGATTCTTTTTTTGATTATGTGTTTTTAGGAGAAGGAAATGAAAAAAAGATAAGTGAAAAATTGGGAATAAAAGAAGAATTGCTTAAGGAAATAAGAAAAGAGTTTGAATATTGGTATCCGGTAGATATAAGAGTCTCGGCAAAGGATTTAATAAATAACCATCTATTATTTTTTATTTTTCATCATGTTGCAATATTTCCAAAAAAATATTGGCCAAAGAGCATTGCAATAAATGGGCATGTTTTAATTGATGGTGAAAAGATGTCAAAATCAAAAGGCAACTTTATAACTATATTAGACTTAGTTGAAAAAGAGGCTCCAGATATTATAAGATTTCTGTGCGCTTATTCCTGCGATTCTTCGCTAGATGATGCAAATATAGAAATAAGCAAATTGGAAGAAATCAAAAAAGATTTGTTAGAATTTTATAGATTTGTAGAAAGTAAATACAACAAAGGCAGAGAAGATAAAAGGTTGATAGATGAATGGTTTTCTCAAGTTATAAATAAGAAGATTTTGGAAGCGGAAGAGCTTTATAAACCCTTATCTTATAGGACAATGCTAATAAGATGTTTTTATGAGTTTAGAAATCTATTGAAAAAATATTTGAAAATAACCTCTAACCTACCAAATAAAGAAGTTATCAATAGATATATATTAACCCAATGTTTGATTTTATATCCTATTGCTCCTCATCTTTGCTCAGAGATTTTAGAGAAGATAAAGGGAAAGGACTTCGCTTTAAAGCCAAAATGGTTGGAAAAGGGGGAAATAAATGAAGATGTTTTAAAATATGAAGCCTTTATAGAAAGGGTAAGAGAAGATATAAAAGATATTCTCAGAATTTTGAATAAATCTTCTGCTAATGAAATAAAAATAATAGTTTCGAGTGATTGGAAATTTAAGGTTTTCAAAAAAGCAAAAGAGCTCATAGAGGAAAAAGTAGACTTTAGACAACTTATATCAGAGCTCATAAAAGAGAATAAAGAAAAAGCAAATGAAATTCCTAAACTTGCACAGAAAATAATAAAAGACACAAAACTTTTGGAGCTTTTGTTTAGTCAGAGTTTGGAGATTGCCTTACTAGAAGAAGCAAAAGAATATTTAGAAAAAGAGTTTAACTGTAAAATAGAAATTGAAAAGGAAGAAGAAAGCAGTGAAAAGAAAGCTTCTCAGGCATTACCTGGAAAACCTGCAATAGTAGTTATTTAAATATTTTTCTTTTAATTCTATCTATGGCAGAAAACGAGACTAATGACAAGGTTATATATGAGTTAGTCGATGAAGTTAGAAAAACAGGTGTAATAAAGAGGGGTGTAAATGAAACTACTAAGGCTATTGAAAGGGGAAAGGCAAAATTTGTTGTTATAGCGCAAGATGTTGACCCAAAAGAAATTGTTATGCACTTGCCTGTATTATGCAAGGAAAAGCAAGTTCCTTATGCCTATGTATCCTCTAAGCATGAATTGGGAAGAAGGGCTGGAATAGAAGTTGCAGCATCCTCAATTGCCATAATAGACTTTGGAGATTATGAGGAAGAAGCAAAGAAAATAATTGAACAAGTTAGGGTGAAAGAAGAAAAGGAAGAGAAAAAAGAATAATAGAAAAGCCAATGGCTAAAATTTCAGGATTCTCTTTCAATTTTATACAAAAGACCCTATATTAAACTTAATTTTTTGGAATTTTTTGGGGCGGCCGGGATTTTCACTTTTGGATTAAACCTTTTCTAAATAAAGGTATCGGAACCATAAGGAAGTGTAAAAAGAGGTTGTAAGAGGTGAAAGATCTGGGGGTTTGGAAAGGGACTTGCCCCTTATTTAAGGGGTGCAGGGGAGTATTCCCCGCTTTGAACCCGGGACTCCACGGTCTTCAGCCGTGTGCTCTCCCAGGCTGAGCTACCGCCCCGTAATTTTTCTTTATGTTTTAAAAAAATAAATATTCCACAATTCATATAGGTAAACCGAGCCAGGAGAAAAGACCTATCATTTTTAGCCCCATGTAAATCATTACGATGATGAAAATCCATTTTAAAGATTTTGGGTGAATCTCGTGCGCTAAATGCGCTCCAACCTGTGCCATCGGAATGCTCGTGCCTGCCAGCAAAACCCATTGGAGAAGGTTAACATAGCCTATAGAGAAAGGGGGTAAACCTTGCACTCCAAGTCCGTAAAGCATGTAAGCTATTGCCCCTCCAAAACTTGTAAAAACCATTATCGCAGTAGAGGTAGCAACAGCTTCGTGCATGTGATAGTTCAAGAATATCACCATTAAAGGAACCATCAAAACACCCCCTCCTATTCCTATTAATCCAGTAACAAAACCGAAAATTGCGCCGAGGAAAATATAGGTCAGAGGATTTGCATGGGGCTCTCCTTTAACTCTGATTGGATGAGCAGTTGCCATTCTAAGAGCACCTAACAGAATAGCAAAACCAAAAATAGTTTTGAGAACGTTTCCTGGCAAGTTGCTCGCAACCCATGCTCCGATAAAGGTAAAAGGAACGCTCGTTAAACCAAGAATTATTCCCTGTTTCCAAAGGACAGCGCTTTTTTTATGATGTCTTAAAGAACCACTCAACGCGGTCGGAAATACAACAAGCAAATTGGTTCCGAAAGCAACTCTTATCGCAATTGTGGGGTCTATCCCTATTGCGGTAAGAATCCAGTACTGGACTGGAATCATTATAAAACATCCCCCAACTCCAAGCATACCTGAAACTAAACCAACTAAGGCACCGGTAATTAATAAAGCCAAGACATATATTAACTGCATCATCTTCCATCACCTTTTCCTCCCATAAACATAACATCTTCTCTTGCCTTTGCAACAAGATTGTATTTTTTCAGAAGCGATTGAACGAATGCTCTTCTATCCTTTTGTGGAAATGAGATAGCACCTACAGGACAGTAAATCCTACAGTTATCACAACCCACCATGCAGTTGTAAGGATTTTTAACTTTCAATTTGTTTTTCTTGGAATCAAATTCGAAAACATTTCTTTGGCATGTTGCAATACAAAGCCCACACCCAACGCATTTTTTCTCATCGATTATTGGATACCATTTTATTTTTTTCCTTTCGATCCCCCACCATTTCGAGAAATCTATTTTTGACAAGATTTTTCTTACTTTTGGATTAGCAATTTTGTAATAAATCTTCTTTCCTTCTCTTCTTGACTCAACAATTCCCAAACTTTCAAGTTTTGCTAGCTGAATTGAAATAGCTGACTGTGTTCTATTAACATGCCTAACAATCTCACAAACACATTTCTCTCCATTCAAAAGCGATTGTACTATTTTTAATCTTGTTTCATCACCCAACGCTTTGAATATTCTCAGTAGTTCTCTCATATAAACATATTAACATATAAAAATATTTAAAAGTTTTGTTCTGCCTATTTCACTGCTAATATAGTGGTATGTTCTCCTACCCTCTCAATTTTAAAATCGACATCTAAAAATTTTCTTATTACCTCTATATTTGTCTTTGCATGCAAACTAAGCTCTCTAACTAAAAAAGAGCCTTTTGCAAAAGCCAAGTAAGGTAAAATTTGATCACTTGCAAAAATATCTAATGTTGCTTTGCTTTCTATTTCTCTTTTTAAGCCAATAGCACTTTCCTTTCCAACATCTTCCGCCTTTTTTCTTATCTCTCCTACACTATCAAAACCTAAGACAGTATTTTCAAAATTTGCAAAGCATAGTATGCCCGAACCTGGACAAAGAGTATTTACATATTCTATTTTAATGTGTGGGTTGTACTCTTTCAAAATTTCCTTTGCTTTTTCTGCCTGCCTCTCAGCAACATTCCTTATCTTTAAATTTTCGCTGGCTATGCTTAATATATTTACTCCAGTTAACTTACCTTTCTCTATTAAATCTAGTTTATTTAATTTCTTTACAGGTAAAACTTTAACCAAAACCTTTGCACCGCCTTTAGGATAAAAGCCCTGCTTCTCTACATTAATTTCGACATTATAACCTATTTTTGCCAGTAAAGGTAAAAGTACTTTTTGTAAATAATGAATGGAAGGAGCAAATTTTCCATACGTAGCGCCTCCTTCTATTTCTATATCTATTTCTTTCTCTGCTTTTAAACAAGATAACAATAAAGTTTGTAAAACTAAACCTACAGATCCTGCTGTAGCTATTTTTACTTTAATATAAGAGTTTAACCTTTCTCCTGGATAGAACCATATTTCTTTTGACCCTAAAAAAGCATTCTTTATTTTTCCGTTACAAAGTTCCTTTGCAGCTAAAATTCCTTTTAGATGCTGTTCTCTCAAACCAGGATTGCTTCTTTTAGCCCTTATATTATAGAGATGGACTGGTATATTCGTTAGAATAGATAAGGCAACAGCAGTCCTTATTACTTGTCCTCCACCTTCACCAAAAGAACAATCTATCTCAAGCATAATTAAAAATTTTCTGAAACTTTTTGTTATGGAAAAGATTATTGATCTAGGAAGGCTTTGTATAAAAACTGCAGGAAGGGAAAAGGGAAGGCTATGTGTGGTGATATCTAATCCTCAAGGAGGAAAAGTAATGATTACTGGAGCTAGGAAATATTATATGTGTAGAAGAAGGCTATGCAACATCAAACATCTTATGCCTACTCGTTATAAGATAGACATACAAGAAAATGCGAGTGATGAGGAGGTAGAGAAGAAACTTAAGGAGCAAGGCATAATCGATAAATTTGGATTAAGAAAAGTTCTGAAAAAATAGTTTAGGGTCCCTCAAAACCACATTTTTCGCATCTGTAAGGAACAACATTTTTTCTACAAGTTCTGCATCTTATAATTATGGTAGAATTACAACTCGGACAATTAAACTCTGTATATCCTTTATCTACAAGAACATTAACATTACAGGATGTGCATCTCTTTTCCTTTATGGACATAAGAGAATTATTTGTTTAAAATTTAAAAATAAGTCAATTTTGTGGTCGGGGTGG